>JALUUP010000190.1 GCA_027021285.1 Bacteroidota bacterium
CGAGGAACTCAAACGACGCCTCCCCGAAGTTCGCGTCATCGCCAGTTTCTTCTCACCATCGGGTTTCGAGAACAACCGGCACTATGAGTCGGCGGATATCGTCACATACATTCCGTTCGATTCCAGGAAGAGTGCCCGTTGGTTTCTCGACGTTGTGCGCCCGAACGCAGTCGTCTTTATTCGCTACGATATCTGGCCGAACCACGTTGTCGAATGCCACCGGCGGTCAATCCCGGTCATCCTGGTAAACGCCACTCTCAGAAAGTCATCGACCAGCCTCTGGCCGGGTATCCGTGGCATGTATCGTAACTGCTACGAACCAATGGGAGCGGTTTTTACTGTTTCAGACAGTGACGCCGGAAACTTCCGGCGCTTTTCCCTGAAAGATACTCGGGTTGAAGCAATCGGCGACACGAGATACGACCGGGTCTTGCAAAAGGCAAAGCGCGCTGGCGGGACCAGTCTGATACCGGCGAGCGTTTACGAGCGAAAAACCGTCCTCGTGGCCGGGAGCACCTGGCCCGCCGACGAAGAACACCTTCTTCCCGTCTTGGAAAAGCTCGACCGCAACCAGCCCGGTCTTCTCTTCATTCTCGTACCGCACGAACCGAACGTGGAGCACCTCGATCACATTGAATTCAAGCTGGGCAAAAAACTATCCGTGATACGATTTTCCGCCCTCTCGCACTACGCCGGGGAAAACGTGATTCTCATCGACTGCGTGGGCATTCTCCTGTCGCTCTATGCCGTCGCCGACGTGGCCTTCGTGGGTGGCGGCTTTTATACGAATGTCCACAACGTGCTTGAACCAGCCGCGTACGGCGCACCGGTGGTGTTCGGGCCCCACACAGGAAAATCCCAGGAAGCCAGGGAGTTGACGAATTCCGGGGGTGCGTACATGGTGCGCACCAGGCAGGAGCTGTACCGGGCGCTGAGACGCCTTCTTTCCGACAGCACGCACCGACAAGCAATCGGCGACGCTGCCCGACGCTTCGTGCAACAGCGCGGGGGAACAACAAACAGAATCGTTGACTACCTTGAAGAGCTTTTACAACGAAACGGGCCGGGGTGAAGGCAATTCGTGTTCATGACTGGCTAAGGTTCGACCCCGGTCTTCGCTTCCTCCCAATAGACATCCATCTCTTCCAGCGAAGCGTTGTGAATATCCCTGCCCTCTTCCACGAACCGTTTTTCCATATATTGAAAACGGCGGATGAATTTTTCGTTCGTCTTGCGTAACGCGGCCTCCGGGTCGACATCCACAAAACGTGCGTAGTTGACCAGGGCGAACAAAAGATCACCAAGTTCTTCCTCGATTTTGCCCTGCTCCGCATCCTCCACCGCTGATTTTAGCTCCCGGATTTCCTCCTCCACCTTTCGCCAGACGTCATCCCGGTGCGGCCAATCAAAGCCGATCTTGGAGGCCTTATCCTGGAGTCGCGTCGCCCTGAGCAACGCAGGCAGTTTCCTGGGGACCCCATCAACAGCGGAATTTCTCCCCTCTTGTCGTTTCAGTTTTTCCCAGTTCGATTTTACCATGGCCGCACCGTCAACCTTGGTATCTCCAAAGACGTGAGGATGGCGCCGGATTAGTTTATCTGTTACCGATGCAATGACGTCCTCGTGGTTGAACAGACCTTCATCTTCGGCGATGCGTGAGTGGAAAAGAACATGCAACAACAAGTCGCCGAGTTCGTGGCACAACTCCCCGTAATCCTTTTCGTCGATGGCCTCCACGACTTCGTAGGCTTCTTCTATGGTGTGTCCCTTGATGGAATCGAAGGTCTGTTCGCGGTCCCATGGACATTCCTTGCGCAATCGGGCGACGATTGCTACCAGGGTCTCGAACGAAGTGTCTTTCTGCATATGTCTCTCGTAATGTTCACACAATGAATAGTCAGTAAAAGAAAGGGGCTATCGAACCGACAGCCCCGCTGCATGTTTTCCCCGGAGGGCGATTACCGCACCACCAACATCTTTTTCACCCGGGCCTCGCGCTCGGCCCGCAACGTATAGTAATAAATACCGGGCGCGAGATTCGCACCATCGACAACGATTTCATGATTCCCCGCTTCCACAACTCCGGAGAGCAACGTCTTTACGAGTCTTCCTCCGGCATCGTACAGGCGAAGTTCAACGGAACTCTTCCGATGTAGTGAAAAGGCAATCTCCGTGTTCGACTGGCCCGATTGAGAACCGGGACCGAACGGATTGGGGTAGTTCTGACGCAACATCACGGTCGCGGGGGCCGATCCGTCCTGCTCCACTCCGAGGACGGTGCTGGTCATCCACATGCCGCGCCCATGTGTGGCCGCATAGAGGACCTGTGAGCGTGTCACTTTGATATCATCCACAACTACGACCGGAAAACCCCGTCCGAACGGTTTCCACGTGTCCCCCTGGTCAATGCTGATGTACATTCCCACATCTGTCCCCACGTACAACGTTTTCGGATCCCACGGATCCACTTCGATGGCATTCACCGGCGCGTTTGGTAAGACATCGGCGCCGCTTCCGTTCAGCTTATCCCATGCCTGACCACCGTCGAACGTCACGTACACGCCTGCGCGGGAATCGAAACTTGACGTCGTAACATACGCCACGTCCGCGTTCACCGGATCCACGGTAACGCGGGTAAGGTACAGGTTGGGGACCTTTTTCGAACCGCCGCCATTGATCCGCTCCCACGTGGGGCTCGGACTTGATGCGTTGGTGGTTCTCCAGACACGCCCGTTTCCCGTTACCGCGTAAACGACCTTCGTATTCGACGGCGCTATGGCAATCGATGTGATCTGGCTGAACGTGCTGTTGCTTCCCGTAAGGTCGGGACTAATGGCGGTCCACTGC
>JALUUP010000191.1 GCA_027021285.1 Bacteroidota bacterium
TACGTCGAGCGGGATAACGGCGTGTGTTTCTTTGCCCTGAACATGGAGGGTCATGATCTCGATTCGATAGCGAGCGGTCGCATACCGGTTGCCAAGGCGGTTTTGACGGATCTCGGTGTGCTTCCCGGGAGCGCGGAGGCCGGGAGATGAACGCTGCCGTGACGGAAGGCATTCGGATCGTTCCCCTGGAGGAAAAACACATCGAGAGCTATCACCGGTGCCTCGATGCTGTGGCGCGCGAGCGGAAATACATCGCGTTTGTCGAAGCGCCGCCCCTGGAAAAGACACGCGAGTACGTTCTGGCAAACATGGCGATTGGCGCGCTGCACTTCGTGGCCGTAGATGGAGTGGACGTCGTGGGGTGGTGCGACGTTACCCCTTTGAAATGGGAGGGGTTTACCCATTGCGGGCGGCTGGGAATGGGAGTATCAAAAGAATACCGAAAGCGTGGAATAGGCAGGAAGCTTATTGAAGTGGTGACGCGGAAAGCGAAAGAGGCGGGATTCGAGCGGGTGGAGCTTGGCGTCTTTGTCTCCAACACACCGGCCATAACGCTCTATGAAACGTTGGGATTCGTGGTGGAAGGAGTATTGAAGAAAGCGCGGAAGCTGGACGGCGCTTACGATGATGTTCTCCTGATGGCCAAATTCCTCGGGACGCTACGAGTCGAGTAACGAAGTATGGTCGAAGGAACAGAGGTATGCTCGCATCGCATCAAGGGCGCTTTCCATTCACGACGGTGAGCATTCGAGGAAAGTCGAGATTATTTTTTCACCATCAACATCCGCGTGACTGCTTCCGTGGAAGTTTGCAGCACCGCGTAATACACTCCTGATGGCAGGGATGAGGCGTTGAACTGCGCCGTGTATGTTCCGGCTTTCAACGTTCCATCCACGAGCGTGGCGATTCTTTTTCCTGAAAGATCGTACACGGTGAGCGTGACCGGCGAGGTTTCGGCAAGGGAATACTCCAAGGTCGTAACAGTCCTGACCGGGTTCGGCCGGCCTGGACCCAGGGAGACGCCCGCGAGTTTCCGGCTCAGGCGGGCGCAGAGGCCATCGATCAGCACAACCCCGCTTGTATCCGGGCCGATGACGGGGCAGCATCGCGCGTATGCTCTTACCGTGGGCAGGATCAGCGGCGTTTTCTCCGCCTCCCGATTTCCGCGGACCCGGAATACCGCGACGTACAGGACGTTCCCGGGCCCAGGTTGAAACGCCGGAAAGGCCTGGACGCGAAGCAAACCCGGTCGCGGCGTCGTCCACCGGATGGAAACCGGTTCCGAAGCGGCGCCGGACGTTTCCACTCCGATCGGCTCCAGGCGCAGCGAGTCATAGAAAAGCTCCGAGGTAAAAATGGCCGGGACGGCTTCGAACGTCGTATCGGCAACGAACACGGGGATCCGCAGCTCGTCCGGCGGGGAAACGATCCGGAGCGAGGGTAGCCAGGCGATCACGTTCCGCTTGCACAAGCAGATATCGATGGTGTCGGGGAAGGCATACACCACGTTGGGACAACCCGCCCGGAATTCGAGACTGTCGATGGAAAGGATCACCGGCCTGCTGCTGTCGGTGGGAAGAGCTTTGAAACGCACGCCGACCAGGTTTCCGTTGGCAAGGCCGGGGCTGATCCGATCGCCGGAAAAGACGAGCACGCCGGGCCGCGGATTTTTTAGCTGTACCGAGGCGCTCTGGGTTATGGTTCCGACGGTAACGGGCAGGAGCGGATTCGGTTCGAGAAAAGCGGGATCGTAGCGGACAAGAAAACGAAATGTCATTTGTAAGCCTGTGTGTACACCGGGATCGAGCCGGAAATACACAATCACGTTTTCGCCGGGAACGACCTCCGGCGGAGCGACAACGCGCAGCGTCAGTGTATCGGAACGGAAGGGGGAGGCATAGACGGTGTCGACGGAGGCAGTGGCATCCAGGTAAGTTGCCGAGAGATGAAGGACGCGGATGCTGTCGGTGCAGGAAGACGCGGTGTACGTGAGAGTGCAGCAGAGAGAGAATACCTCCCCGGCAATATCTTTGAACACGCTCGCGATGGCCGACCCTGAAAAGACGCGATAGTACTTCCCGCCCGTTTCCGCTGCCAGTGCGGCAAGCTGTTGATCGCTGCGCAACGAGTTTCCGTACCCGATGGTGTAAACGATGATTCCCGCCGCTTTCGCCGCCGCGATGCAATCGAGGTACGTCTCCGACGAGCTGTTGTCGTCGCCGTCGGTGAAGACGATGCAAACCCGTTTCCCGGGGCGACCCGATAGATCGGTCAAGGCCATCATGGTTGTGCTATACAGGGGCGTGTTGGCCCCCACCGACATGGAAGCAATGGTACCCTTCAAGGCGACCTTGTCGCTGGTGAAATCCAGGATCTTCGTTCCTCCGGATTTGAAGTTATAGATCGCCGCCTCGTCCTGAACGCGCATGCTGTCCACGAACTCCGAGGCGGCGGCTTTGAGCGATGCCATGGGTTTCCCGGACATCGTGCCGCTGTTGTCCAGCACAAGGGCGATGAAGTTGATATTCGCGCTGTCGGGACAGGAGACATCCACGGCAAGGGGAACGCCGTTTTCGGCCAGTGTAAATGCTGCCAGCCCCGGCCGCTGCACGGGAGTATGGTTTTCAAACAGGCATACCTGAAGCTTTATGCGTGGAAGACCGCGCGCATCGATCTCGTGGATTTCCACCGTGAGGGGTTGACCGAACCCCCTGGAGCCGAAGAGGAGGAGAAGGAAAACGAGTCGTTTCATGTTGGCGCCAGGCTCACTGTATTACCACTTTTCGTACGTTCACGCTTTTTTCCGTTGTGAAGCGAACAAAATAGATCCCGGGAGAAAGACCC
>JALUUP010000192.1 GCA_027021285.1 Bacteroidota bacterium
CTGGCCCGGCGGAAGCCGGGCGAACGCCCCCAATGCCTGCTCGATTATTTCCCCGACGACTACCTGACGATCATCGACGAAAGCCACCAGACCATCCCGCAGATCCGGGCCATGTACAACGGGGATCGCATGCGCAAAAAGACTCTCGTCGAGTATGGCTTCCGGCTCCCGTCCGCGCTGGACAACCGCCCCCAGACGTTCGAGGAATTCGAGACGCTCATCCACCAGTGCATCTTCGTCAGCGCCACTCCGACCGAATACGAGCTTGAGAAATCAGGCGGCGTGGTGGTCGAACAGATCATCAGGCCCACCGGCCTCGTCGATCCTCGCATGGAAGTGCGGCCGGTGTGGACACAAATCGACGACCTCATTGCGGAGATACGGGAGCGCACGGCGCGAAGGGAACGTGTACTTGTCACCACGCTGACCAAGCGAATGGCCGAAGATTTATCTGAGTACCTTGAGAACATCAACATCACCGTTCGCTACATCCATTCCGACATCGATTCCCTGGAACGGGTGGATATTCTCCGCAGCCTGCGCCTCGGGGATTTCGACGTCCTCGTGGGAGTGAACCTGCTTCGCGAAGGACTCGACTTGCCCGAGGTTTCCCTTGTCGCCATTCTCGACGCCGACAAGGAAGGATTCCTGCGCTCGGACCGCTCCATCATGCAAATCGCGGGCAGGACGGCACGCAACGTCGAGGGTCTGGTTATCCTCTACGCAGACCGGATCACCGGATCAATGCAACGGGTGCTGGAAGAGACCGACCGGAGACGCAAGCTTCAACTCGAGTACAACGAGAAGCACGGAATCACCCCCCTCACGATCTACAAGTCACGGGAAGCGATCATGTCCGCCACTGCCATCGCCGACATCAAGGAAAAGCGCGATCGAAAGCAAGCGAAAAGTCAACCGGTTCTGGCGGCGGAGCCCGTCATACGGTACATGACGCGAGAGCAGAAGAAGGAACTGCTGGACCAGCTCCAGCACGAAATGATGAACGCGGCCAAGGACCTGGAATTCGAGCGCGCCGCGCAGCTTCGCGACGAAATTGCCCGCTTGAAAGAGCTGATGAACAAAAAAACATGATTGACGGGCGACGGACTTCTTCATACCTTCCCCAATGAACCGAATGCAGTCGATGTTCAACCACATATGTAAATAATGCCTGTACCCCGTACAACCTTCGCAATCGGCCTTCCACTTGCCATCCTGCTGGTGTTGCTTCGCACGGAACAAGCGCCTGCACAGGAAGCCGAAAAACCGTTGAAGAATACCACCGCCATCATGGTCTTCGGCGGATATGGCACCGTCACTCCCTCGCAGCGGGTCCGGCAAACATACGACGGATCAAAAAAGACTTCCTACGGCGGACTTCACATCGGAGTTCAACTCATGTTTGCGGCGCCGAGGATCTGGAATCTTCTTTCCATCGGCGGAGAATTCTCGTACCAAAGGGTGGCAAAAAAATATATCGGGGAAGCCATCCAGATCACCAATCCCTATGTCGGGGAATTCGAAGTTTTTGAAAAGCTGGAAGGAATGTCCATGCTGGTTTTCGGCGATGTGAAACCGCTTTCGTTCCTGCACGTGCAGCTCGGAGGTGGGGGCGTCATCCTCGACGCCTGGACCGACGCCGACAATGTGGATGCCGCTTTTCCGACGTACGTGGATCCCGTCATGCAGGCCGCGGCGATCATCGCCGTGCCGCTCAGCAAAGATGGTATCTCGCTGGATGTGCACGTGCGATGGATACAGGAATTCGGACACGCGCCCAACAGCACGATTCAAATCGCGATGGGCTTCGGGTTCCGGAACCTGACCAACATGTGACCCTTCCCGTTTCCGTCGTTCCGTTCATCCTTCGACAGCCGGAAGGATGACGAAAGCACTCTCACGAGGCGTCCCATGCCCTGGCCAACGCCAGGAGTTCCCGGAAAACAATCGTGTAGTTATGAATAATCTGGTCTTCGAGCGAGGAGGCTTTCCTGTTCAGCTCGCTTGAGACGGCAATCCGCTGGCCCGGTCCGAGCGCCTTGTTGAGTTCAAGGTAGATCAACAGCATTTTCCCCATGGATTGTGACGCCGAGGCAAGGTATTCAATGGGCTTCGGGTGCGCCTTGATGAATTCGTTGCAGGCGTTGCTGATGGCCGCCACTTTCTCTCGGTGTTTTTCAGAGTCCTTGCTGGCGGCGGTAATAATTCCAACGACACGAAACGTCTGCAACCCCACCATCGCGATACGCTCGGCGAATACCAGGGTAGTGTCGCGATACATGAGTGTCGTGGTGCCATCGACCACCTGGAGCCGTCCCTGGTACGGTGAATCGTACGTCACCTCGTTGGCGATCATCACGCTGAAATTGTACATGCCGATAAAACCGTTCAGTGTTCGCTCTCGCAAACTTCCCCTGCGAGCTTTGACCCTCTCGTAGAGCGCCGCTTTCTTTTTCACCGCGTCGCGCGTGAGATCGGTCTGTTTCAATTCCGCGCAGATGCGAAGCGCCTCGGCGTTCGCGTTGATCACGATATCGAGCTGTTTGTCAAAATTCCCCGAAGCCTTGGCGAGATTGCTGAACAGCATCCCTTCCATGATTTTCAACTTGCGCTCGTACCTTCCGGCTTCCTGCCCCTGCGCCCCGGAGGCAAGTAAAAACACCAGCAAAAATGGAATGATAGCAATAGAAAAACGAGATTTCATGTTTTACTCATGGTAATCAAACTAGTAACGTCAAGAATAAAGGTACGTAACAATCATCAAAGAAATCCATCCGGTAAATCGAATACCTCGCTTTTAGACTGCGTGGTACATCCATGAATTGGTATATTTAAACGATGTAT
>JALUUP010000193.1 GCA_027021285.1 Bacteroidota bacterium
GAACCTCGGCGCCCTGGTTCCGGTCGATTTCGAAGGCCAGCCCCGTCCCGCCGGGAACGCCTACGACGTGGGCGCGGACGAGCTGGGTGTCGTCCCCGTGGAGCTGCTCTCATTTACCGCCGGGGAATCTCCGGGCGAGATCGCGCTGCGCTGGATCACGGCCAGCGAGACCGGCAACTACGGGTTCGAAATCCAGCGCAAAAGGGGCCCGGGCCCCTTTACGGCGATCGGGTTCGTGCCGGGCAACGGGACGACGGTCGACAGGCACGCGTACGCGTTCCGCGACAAGGTTCCTTTTCCGCGCGCCTCGCGTCTCGCCTACCGGCTGCGACAAATCGACTTCGACGGCAGCGAGCATTTCTACCCTGTTGTCGAGTTGCCCGTCGTCCCGGGATCGAGGCCGCGAATGGACGCGCTCTACCCCAACCCCGCGGCGGAGTCGGTCGTGGACGCGGTCACCGTGCCGGTGTACAGCCCCGAGAAATTCTCCCTGTCCGTGTACGACGCCCTCGGCCGGCGCATGCTTTTCCCGGTCGCGCCCGCGTACGATCCGGGCTCGTGGTCGATCCGGTTGCCCGTTTCCGCGCTCCCCGCCGGGACGTATATCGTCGTCCTGGAGTCGGCTTCGAAAAAGCTGTCGCGCACGTTCTCGGTTACAGCCCCCTGACAGCGGAAGGGCGGCGGTTTAGGGCTTGAAGGTCATTCTTTCCGTGCGTACATTACAGCGCGTTTCTGTCTTTAGCAATCTTGTTCCACCTTTGAAAGGAATCACATGGCAAAAAAACCTGTAGTGAAGGTGTGGGGATTGAAAACGTGCGGCACGACGCGAAAGGCCCTCAAGTTCCTGGATTCCAGGAAAACTCCGTACGAGTTCATCGACGTGCGGGAATCGCCGCCTCCGAAGACGCTGGTAAAAAAAGCCGCCGCCCGGATTTCCGAGCCGAGGAAGCTGCTGAACACGTCCGGCGGCGCGTACCGGGAAGGGGGATGGAAGGACAAGGCGCCGAAGATGACCAAGACGGAAATCATCCAGGCGGTAACCGCCGAGCCCATGCTCATGAAACGGCCGCTGGTTGTCTCCTCCAAGGGAGCGACCATCGGCTTCGACCAGGATGCCCTGAACAGCATCCTCTGATTCCCCGCGAAACAAGGCGATTCATCGCCCCGGGGGTATGGAAACGGGGAAGGTCGGCGTTCGTTCGACGCGCCGCGACAGCGCTTCCCCGGTTGCGTTCTTCACACCTCACCGCGCATTCACCTGACGAAAGGGAACAGCCATGGACTTATTGACCGTTCGCATCGAGAAACCGGAGGAGTTGAATTTCATTCTCGGGCACTCGCACTTCATCAAGACCGTCGAGGATCTCTACGAAGCCATCGTGCAGACGAACCCCGCCATGAAATTCGGCGTTGCGTTCTGCGAAGCTTCGCAAAAAGCCCTGGTTCGCTGGGTCGGCAACGACAGCGAGCTGATCGAGCTGGCCAAGAAAAACGCCCTCTCCCTGTCCGCCGGGCACAGCTTCATCATCTTCCTCAGGGACGGATTTCCCGTCAACATTCTGAACGCGATCAAGAACGTGCCCGAGGTGTGCCGGATCTTTTGCGCCACCGCGAACCCCGTGGAAGTGATTATCGCCGAAACGGACCAGGGACGGGCGATTCTGGGGGTCGTGGACGGGGTGAAATGCCAGGGCATCGAGACCGAGAACGACATCCAGGAGCGTCACCAGTTCCTGCGCACGATCGGTTACAAGCTATAAGTACATTTTTCGTCATAATCAACCGTTTTTTGAATAAAAAAGGTACTTTTGGCAGGTAATCGCTGGGAAAATTCAAAAAAAGGTGTAAATTGTATTGCTAGGTGTTTAAACCAAGCCGTTCTGCTTTCCATATAAAATGAGACATGCTATGAATCAGCGAATTACTGTCAGCAAAACAACCGCCAGCCGGTTGGACACGGTGGATTTTACTCGTTTGGGTTTTGGCTTGCAATTCTCGGATCATATGTTCCAGATGGTATATGAAGATGGAAGGTGGCACTCTCCGGAGATCATACCTTACCAACCTATTCCTCATGATCCGGCAAATACCACGCTTCATTACGGTCAGACCGTGTTCGAGGGTCTGAAAGCATTTTACGCGAAAAGCGGCGTCAACGTTTTTCGACCTGATAAGCATGCCACGCGCCTGCTCAATTCCTGCGAGCGCATGTGCATCCCGACATTCGAAAAGGAATACTTCACCGAAGCCATCGACCTGCTCGTCCAGATCGACTACGACTGGATCCCGCGGCAACGAGGTCACGCGCTGTATATCCGCCCCCTGATCTACTCGATCGGGAATTTCCTCGGCGTGAAGGAGTCCGAATCATACCGCTTCCTTATCATGACTTCACCGGTGGCGTCGTACTACGAAGAAGGCCTCAGCCCGGTGAAAATCCTGGCCACGGACAAGTACGTCAGGGCGGTGAAAGGAGGGACCGGCTCCGCCAAGACGGCCGGAAATTACGCGGCCAGCCTGTACGCGGCCCGCGAAGCCAAGAAAATGGGCTACACCCAGGTCCTGTGGCTCGATGCCATCCACCACGAGTACATCGAGGAAGTCGGCACGATGAACATCTTCTTCCTCATCAACGATGAGCTCATTACGCCGCCGCTAAGCGGTACCATCCTGCCCGGCGTCACGCGCGACTCGGTCCTGACCCTGGCTAGGGAGTGGGGAATGAACGTCTCCGAGCGGGAAATCTCGATCAAGGAAGTGATCGCCGCCGCGAAGGAGGGGACACTCCAGGAGATGTTCGGCACCGGCACCGCCGCCGTGATCTCCCCGGTCGGC
>JALUUP010000194.1 GCA_027021285.1 Bacteroidota bacterium
CCACGTACCTTCCCTTCATGTCGATCATCTCCCGGCCGTCGTACCGACCCAACCCGACGATCCGCCCGCCGGAAACGGCGACGTCGCACTCGTGGATTTCCGCGCTCAGTACGTTGACAACCTTTGCGTTTTTCAAAACCAGGTCGGCGGGTTTCTCCCCGCGCGCCACGGCCAGTTTTTCCTTCAGGTCTTTCATGTCATTTCCCGTGTCGTCCAATCAATGTCGGTTAATCGAGAACAAGGGCGTACACCCGGATGGTTTTTCCATGATGCACGTAACTCGTCTGAGGTTCGAGGGAAAGACGATACGGATCGTAAAAGCGCCGGATGTCTTCCCTGTCGAGATTCCGGTAGTACCAGAGTCGTTGATCGTCCGGCTCCATTTCATCGTCCGAAATGAACACCATGCCATGCAAGGTCGAATACTGTATCATTGAATCGAGCCGGGTAAACACTTCTTCCGTCGCACCCAAACCAGATATACGAAGAATCGATTCCAAATTCAACGACTCCCCGTAAAGGTAGCGCACCGCGGGCTGAAGCTCAAGCCAGGAAGAAAGCACCATGTCCGACGGTTCCACCATGAGCTCGCGCACTTTCCTGGCCGCGGCAAACACCTCGTTGTTCTCCTTCCGGCTGTCGTGGTAAAAACGCGTTGCGCCGTTGAACGCCCACAACGCCAGAACAGCGGATACGATGACGACGGCAGAGGGTCTCGACACGGCGACGGCCCGCGTCCTCAACGCCGTCCATGCGATGAGCGGAAGCAAGGCGACGTGCCAGAACTCGAAGTTCGTCGGTTCCCAGACGAGCGCGAAGACACCCGAAACCGCCGCCCACAGGCCGAGAACGGTACGCAAGAGCGTCTTTCTTCCCGGCGTCCCGGCCCGGCGCACGGTTCGCAGCGCGACGCACAACCCCGCCAGCAGGATCGCCGCCACTGCAACCAGGCCAAGAGTCGCCGATAAACCAGGCGCAACGCCGTGCCCGATCCACCTATCCATCCACCAGGGGTAGACGAACACCGACAATGCTCCCGCCAGGCCGCGCACCGGCGTGCTCCAATCGATGGAAGCCCACGATCCGCCCTGGAACTCGGGCAGAGACGTGTAGAAGAATATCCACCGCAGGAAACCCGAAATCGTCGTGATTCCTTTGAACGCGGCTACCGTCACGAAGCCCGCCAGCGACACCAGGATCGCGCCCCCCAGGAACAGGAACCCCTGCTTTCTGCTTTCGGCATGAGGGCGAATGATCAGCGCGACGAAGACGACGAGAACCACCAGCGCCGCCATCTGGTGCAGAAGGATGCAGAACCCGAACGCGAGACCGAGCGCGAACCACCCCCAGCTCCCGTGTTCATACGCGAGAAGCAAGGTCAGCGCGAAGACCAGCAACAGGAACAGCGGGTACACCTCGACTGTCGTGGCGAGTTTCCAGGTGCTGAACAGCCCCGCCCAGAGCATGGCCCCCGTCCATGCCCGGATCCGCGAAGCGCCCGTCCATCGAAGAAAGCGCCACAACAGCGCCACGGTAAACGCCGTGAAAACGGCATCGGCCGTGGCCAGGACGTAAAGGGCATCCGCGCGGGGGAGGGCCGCCTGCGCGATGTTCCATAATCCGTGCATGAGAAAGTTGTAGAGAACGTGGGGCGGGTGAAACAGCATCGCGCCTTCCCTGATACTGGAGGCGTAATCGAGGGCGTCGTACGAGTACACCTCGCTCCGCGTCAGCAGGTACACGACAAGCGGAACGGCCCCCGCAGCCAGCGCGTGCAGAAGCTCGAGCCGCGCCCCGTCACTTCTTTTCATGATTCCAGCCGCTGACAAGCCGTTCCTTGAGACGCATGATACGGCGATACGAGGCGCGAACCCGCTCCCGGGAAATGACTCCACGCGCAACGAGGTCTTTCATTATCCTGAACGTCTTTTCCGCAACATCGGGATCGTAGATCGAGTTGTTGGCGAAGAGCAGGATGTCGGCCCCCGCGATGACAGTCAGTTTCACCGTTTCAGCAAGGTCGTAGGAATCGCGAATGGCTTTCATCTGAAGATCATCCGTCACCACCACGCCGTCGAAGCCCAGGGAATCGCGCAACATCCCCGTGACAACCGCGCGCGAAAGCGTCGCCGGGTGCACGGCGTCCCATCTTCGATTGTATAGGTGCGCAATCATCACCATGTCCGGCAAACCCTCGCCGATGAGCGCGGCGAACGGCGCCAACTCCAGCGGCGACCAGTACACGGTCACGTCCGGCAAACCGACGTGACTGTCCTTCCGGCTCGATCCGTGCCCGGGAAAGTGCTTTACTGCCGATGCGACTCCGGCCTCATGGAACTCCTCGATAACCCAGCGGCCGTGTCGCGTCACGAGATCCGGGTCTCGTCCGTAACTTCGTTCCAGCCGCGCGATGACGGGATTGTCCGGATTTACCGCGAGGTCAAGCACGGGGGCGAAATTCACGTTGATACCCGGTGCGCGCAACGTCGTCGCTATGAGGCGAGCGTTCGCCCGCGT
This sequence comes from Bacteroidota bacterium, assembly GCA_027021285.1. Lineage (GTDB taxonomy): Bacteria > Bacteroidota > Ignavibacteria > SZUA-365 > JAADGX01 > JAADGX01. The sequence goes on from JALUUP010000194.1 coordinate 2,518, forward strand.
GGAATCCTCGTTGTCCAGCGCGCCGAGGGACGCTTCGGAGCGCGTGGCCGGAAATCCCCGCGACGGCTTCAAGCGCGCAATCCGCCCGCCTTCCTGGTCGATTGCGACCAGCAGGGGTATGCGGGCCGCTGATTGAAGCGTGCGCACGAGCTCACGTACCTGGTCCGGCGACTCGATATTTCGCACCGGAGAACGCAGGGGCACGTCGTAGTCGAAGAGGATCACGCCGCCCAGGTTCAGGTCGCGGATTTGCTCCAGGATCGGATCGTTCGCTTCCAGCGCGCATCCGCGGAAACCGACCATGATCATC
>JALUUP010000195.1 GCA_027021285.1 Bacteroidota bacterium
ATTTTTCATCTTCTTCCTCCAGCAGCGGAAAATCCTCACCATACAGCAGCGGAACCTGGAAAAGCTCACCGAGAGCGAGCAGCGTTACCGCCGGCTGGTCAAGTTTTCTCCCATCCCCATGGCCGTTATCATCGATGGCTATTTCGTGTACGTGAACGACGCGTGGACGCGCTTGCTCGCCGCCATCAGCCCGGAAGAACTGCTTAAACAGCCGCTTTCGCAATTCAACCATCCCAATTACGTGGAACAGGCGCAGGAGCGTTTGCGGTTGGTGTTGGAGGAGAAAAAAGAGTTCACGTTCATCGAGGAAAAAATGGTTCGCCGCGATGGCCAGATCATCGACGTGGAAGTCACAGCGATTCCGATTATCTATGACGGGAAGGAGGCGGTCCAGATCGTCGCCATCGATATCACCGAACGGAAGAAAACGGAAGCCGCGCTGATTGCCGCCAAGGAGAGGGCCGAACAGTCCGATAAGTTGAAAGATGCATTCATCGCAAATATCTCCCATGAAATCAGAACGCCGCTCAACGTCATCATGGGTTACAGCAACCTGATTCGCAGCGAGTTCGAAGACAGGATTGCCGAGGACGAAGAGATCTTTTTTGAAAGCATCAAGGCCGGCGGCGACCGCTTGATGAGAACGGTCGAACACATCCTGAACATCTCGAGTATCCAGGTCGGCACATTTGAATTACGTCCGGAGCTGATAGAAGTGAATTCCCGGATCCATCGTTTCGTCAACGATATGCGCCCCCTCGCCGACGCAAAAAGCCTCACGCTGGAATTCGAATCGGAGTTGCCCAGCGCCGTCATCAACGTCGATCCGTACTGCTTCGACCAGGCGCTTACCAACCTGATGGATAATGCCATCAAGTTTACACACGAGGGCGGCGTCAAGGTGACGGTGTACAGGGATGACCAGCGGGTATGCATCGATATCACGGATACGGGCATCGGGATATCCGCCGAATATCTCCCGAAAGTCTTCAGCACGTTCTCCCAGGAAGTCACCGGCTACACGCGTCCTTTCGAAGGCCTGGGGCTGGGCCTGGCGCTCACGAAACGCTACGTGGAAATGAACAACGGCATGGTGACCGTGAAAAGCCGCAAGGGAAAAGGCACGACGTTCACGCTTCAGTTCCTTGCTGAAAAGGTCGAATCCGACGACGACGAGGATCGGCACGTGCAGGTGACTTCGCTCGAAGAACCGCCCGAACCCGTTCACGTCGAGGGAAAAATGGTCCTGGTCGTAGAAGATGACGACCAGACGCAACAGTACATGGATGTCGTATTGTCCAAGGAATATGGCATCATGACCGCGGATAACACGACGACGGCGTGGCAGTTGATCGAACGGTACAATTTCGACCTCGTCCTGATGGATCTCTCCTTGCGCGGAGACGAAGATGGATTGGACTTGACGCGTAAAATCCGTGCGGACGAACGCTTTGCCCAGATGCCGATCATCGCCTTGACGGCGCATGCTTTTCCCGAGGATAAAAAACGCAGCCTGGAAGCGGGGTGCAACGCCTACCTGTCGAAGCCTTTTCAACTGGAAGAGCTGAAAAGACTCATGAACGAATTGCTTTCCCCCGCCACATAAATTCCTTTCATATTACACCCCTGGTGTTGTTGCCGCGGGGGACGACGCTTAGCGAGTCATAGCGACACGTGTTACAAGGATACACGTAGCGACATTGTTTCTGTCCGGTCGTTGCGGATGCGCGACAGGTGGAGAAGAGGTCTCGTCCGTGTACGCGGACTGCTCTGTAACGATAAGGTTTGTGACGTTCCCGTCAGGGGAGGCTGAAGGCGATATCGGCAACGGCGGGCGCGAAAAATTCCTGGAAGAACTCGTAGTAGATCTTGTTGCCGGCGGATTTGAGAACCCCGCTTTCCTTGATGACGTCCTGGTACGTGACGTAGCATTTCAAGGCATCCCTCATCCTTTCGATGTCGTCCTCGTTCACGGTTTCGATGCAGTCGATCAGTTCAGGCGGGGAGGCATGCAGCCGGAATCTTCCCGTGTTCTTTTTGACGGAATCGATGTTGAGCGTGATGAATGCAAGGCGGCGCAAGTAATCGGCGCCTTCCGCCTTCATGTCGGTGAACACGCGCTTGACGACCGCGTGGGTGACAAGGTGGTCGTGAAACCCGCTGATACCGTGCACGGGATACGTGATGACGATCTGGGGCTTGACGATTTCGATTTCCTTGATGATATCCCATTCGATTTCACGAGGGTCCATTTCCTTCAATCCGCTGTCCGGCATGTCGAGGACCGTCATACCTGCGAGGTCGAGCACCTTTTGCACCTCCAACATTTCTGCGTATCGGACTTCTCCCATTTCCTGGATGGAGTACCCGTATTTTTGACGTTGTTTCGTGGCACCTCCCCGCGTCAGCGTCAGGAGATGGACTTCATAGCCTTGCCTGACATGCCGTGAGATGGCGCGGGCCGGTCCGAAGGATTCATCGTCGGGGTGTGGGAAAATGTAGAGGAGCTTCATCGTATGCTTTTTCGAACGTGTAATGAACCGGTATGTTAATGTAATCAACGCGTTGGGATCGTGCAATGAAGCAACGTTGGGTCGGCCCGGCACGTCGCGAGGAGTGAACGGCGCCGGTGTTCGGGGCCGGCATCAGCCGGGCGTTTTCTCAAGAGAGGGGGAGGTTTCGTTTTTGCCGGTTCGCAGGATAATCCCGGCGGCCTTTGCTGAAGCGCCCCGCTTTCCAAGGAGCGATTTGACTTTCCGGAGATTGTCGATGGCGTTCCGGTACAGTTGTTCATCAAGGAAATACGGATCCACGGC
>JALUUP010000196.1 GCA_027021285.1 Bacteroidota bacterium
TGAATCCTGCTCCGGGTTCAAGAAAATGCGAATTGTCTCTGAAAGCCGTATTCGCTAACTTGAGTTGATGTTCTTTTGTGTAATGGAACTTCAATACTGATGGAGAATTTTTATGGCTTATGAAAAGGTAACTCCCCCAACCGAGGGAGAAAAAATCACTGTTCAGGACGGAAAACTCAACGTCCCTGATACTCCAATAATTCCATTTATTGAAGGCGACGGTACCGGTCCCGACATCTGGGCCGCCACCAAGCGTATGCTCGACGCAGCCGTGGAAAAAGCCTACGATGGCAAGCGCCGTATCGTTTGGTTCGAAGTGTACGCCGGGGAAAAATCCACCAAGGTGTACGGGCCTGACGTGTGGCTGCCGGACGACACGCTCCAGGTTATCCGTGATTACTTCGTCGCCATCAAGGGCCCGTTGACCACGCCCGTGGGAGGAGGAATCCGGTCGCTGAACGTGGCCCTGCGCCAGCGCCTCGACCTGTTCGTGTGCCTGCGCCCCGTACGGTACTTCGAGGGAGTTCCTTCACCGGTGAAGTACCCCGAGCGCGTGGACATGGTGATCTTCCGCGAGAATTCCGAGGATATCTATGCGGGGATCGAATGGAAAGCGGGAACACCCGAGGTACAAAAGGTCATCGAATTCCTCACCAAGGAAATGGGCGTCACGAAGATCCGCTTCCCCGAAACATCGTCCATCGGCATCAAACCGGTTTCCGAAGAAGGAACCAAACGCCTTGTTCGCGCCGCTATCCAGTACGCGATCGACAACAACCGCAAGTCCGTAACGTTCGTCCACAAGGGCAACATCATGAAGTACACCGAGGGCGGTTTCCGCGACTGGGGTTATGAACTGGCGCGAGAGGAATTCGGAGCGGAGTTGTTGGACGGCGGTCCCTGGTGCAAGCTGGACAACGGTATCATCATCAAGGACGTCATCGCCGACGCCTTCTTGCAACAAATCCTGACGCGGGCAAACGAATACGACGTCATCGCCACACTCAACCTGAACGGCGACTACATCTCCGACGCTCTTGCAGCCGAGGTGGGAGGCATCGGGATCGCGCCCGGCGCCAATATCAATTTCGAAACCGGCCAGGCGATTTTCGAAGCCACCCACGGCACCGCCCCCAAGTATGCGGGCCAGGACAAGGTCAATCCCGGTTCATTAACACTGAGCGGAGAAATGATGCTGCGTTACATGGGCTGGACCGAGGCCGCGGATCTTCTCGTCCAGGGGATAAGCAACGCTATCAAGGACAAAATCGTCACGTACGATTTCGCCCGTTTGATGGAAGGTGCCACGAAGGTAAAATGCTCCGAGTTCGGCTCCGCGGTAATCGAACGCATGTAGATTTATCGCGCCGCGGCTGATGCCAATCGCATCCCCCGCACGCAGAAATGTAACCGCCGGGTTCCTCCAGGGATCCGGCGGTTTGTTTTACTGTCTTTCCACGGGAATCCACCGCAGGAAATTCTGCAGAAAAGCTTCTCCAACCGGCCGGTCCACCGTGAGCCACGCAAGCAGCCTGGAGCGGACCACGATGTAGTTCATCTCTTTTTCGCCTTCCATCTGCCACACACCCGCCACGTCCGCCCGCATCATGGGCTCGGGAAACGGTGTCCCTCCCGCAGCTATTTTCTTTACCATGGACCGCGCCAGCGTATCAGGTTTTTCCGACGATTCAAAAAGTGTCAAGTACACGACGCTCTTATATTGCCTGTTGCTGTACGTAGCGATGGCGCTTTCCCTGTCCACAGCCATATCGGCGTGAAGTCGTGTGATGATCTTCTTGGCCTGGTCGCCCCTGATAACCTGGCCCAGTTGCATGCCAGCCAGCTTGGGAGCGATATAGCGCTCGACTGAATGCCTCGAGCATCCGGAAAAGAACGCAAGACATACGACCGGTACGAGAAACAAACTAAGTAGTGTTTTCAAAGACATGTTCATTGACTTCCTGTTTATGGTTTGATCATACATTGCAGAATAAAGAAAACTTGTCCTAACCGCCGGATTGCCGCGTCGATTCGAGCCATTGTATTCCCTTCCGGAGATTATCGGGTGTGCCCAGGTCGATCCAGAAAGCTTCCCCAATATCGTGAACGGCGATAGTTCCTCCGCGTTCCAAGACGTGCCGGTAACACTCGAACACGTCGTACGCGCCGCGGGGAAAAAACCGCAGGACGCTGGTCGAGATAACCTGGATGCCCGTGTAACCGAATTTCCGGTAAGTGCCGTGCTCGCTTTCCGGCATCCATGCCGCTTTCCCGGCGAATTGCATGTCGTCCGTGACGAGGAGCGGGCGATCGGTCTCGCGCCGGTTCACGGCCAGGGTAACCAGCGCAGCCGCATCGGCGTGTGCTTTCCAGAGCTCGTCAAGGTCGATATCGCTGAGAATATCGACGTTGTGCACGAGCACGGACTCGCACGGCGGAAAATACGTAGCGGCATTTCGGATCGCGCCTCCCGTGCCAAGCAAGCGCGTCTCCTCCACGACGTTAACCGGCACCGGATACGACGTCGCACGGACGTGGCGCAGTACTTTCCCAGCCAGGTGATAGGCATTTAGAACGATGTTCGTAACGCCGGATCGCGCCAGCCGTTCGATCAGCGCATCCAGCATGACGGTATTGCCCAATGGCACAAGCGCCTTGGGCAGGGAATCCGTCAATGGTCCCAGCCTCGTGCCCTTTCCCGCCGCCAGGATGAACGCCGTCATGTGCGTCCCTCCATCAACGGCGATGCATGACGTAGGTTAACCGCCACGGATCGCGGCCAGCGGTTGCCGATGAATCGCTTCAG
>JALUUP010000197.1 GCA_027021285.1 Bacteroidota bacterium
TCGGCTGATCCATCCTTGTTGCGGAGAAAAACGAACCCGCCCAGGAAAACCTGGTGCCGCAGCAGGGTCGATTCTTCGCCCGGAATCCAGCCGTACCAGACGCGGTTTCCGAAGCGGGTATAATCCTCCCGCAGCTCAAAACCCATGCCCGGATTATAGTCCTTGCCTGCTCGGGAATATCCGAGATTCAATCCCAAGCCGTCTATCGTTCGCTTCTCCCAGTTGACGCGCACGCGGGCAGGATCGAGCGATACCGGATCATTCGCTTTCCCGTTCTCAAACGTCTGCGCCCATTTCGCCACGATGTAATCATCCTCGCTGAGTCGGAAGATACCATCCAACCCGTAGGCGACGTTACGGCTTCCATCCATCCCCAGGCGCGACGTAACAATGCCGCCCACGTACGTGTTTTCGTTGATGATCCTGCGGCGCACGCGCAGGACGCCGAAATTTTCCGAGGCAAGGTCATCGACCGGAGCGGTTTGCATAGAAAGGAAACCCAGGTCCCACGGCCCGGCGCGGCCAACCAGGCGCACTCCACCATAGATACGAACCGGTTTACCGTCGCGAATCCCGATACGCCGACTGTAGAATAATGACGTCGGCCCTCCCATGTTGAAATCGAAGTTGCTCGAACGCTCCTGGAAGAACAGGCGTTTCTCCGGAAAAAACAACGAAAAGCGAGTAAGGTTGACCTGCTCGTCGTCCGCTTCCACCTGGGCGAAATCCGTGTTGACGCTGAGGTCCAGCGTAAGGTTGTCGGTAAGACCGTACTTGATATCGACACCGGCTTCCCGGACGAAATCGTTCGTACGGTCATAAGCCGTTTCCTCGTCGTTGAGGCCGGTGGTATGTCCGAATCCACCCAGCAGGTACGGCGCGATGTACAACGGATTATACCCTCGCACGCCTTCAAGCACAATCTCCCGCGCCCGGGAAGGTTTCCATGCGCTCCAGAATCCCCACTTGGGAGGAATCGCCGGAAAGACGTCGATCTCGAATTTTCGGGCGATGAACCGCCACGAGGTAAAACCCATAACGACGCCGCTGTCGCTCTCCTGGAAGCGGAGGCTGGAAAACGGCACGCGCATTTCCACGAACCAGCCTTCACCGTTCCGTTCCACGGCCACGTCCCAGAACGTGTTCCAGCTCGGGTTGAAGGGAAAGTCTCCCTGCGCATCGTTGAACACGGCGATATCCAGCCGCAGGCCCGAGGGAGTAGTGAAAAACGCAACAGCGTTTTCCTTGTCGTTGAACGTGTCCAGGATGAAACCAAACCAGTCGCTGTTGCCGCCCATGAAATCGCGTTTCAGGGAAGCGCTCTGGATACCGGCCGAATCGCTGTCGTACAGTCGTCCCGCCACGTAGATGTACTCGTCATCGTACGCCAGCAAGACGACCGTCTTTTCCGAGGGATCGAGTCCGAACGTCGGTTGTTGCATGACGAAAGGCAGCGGTGCAATGTCGTTCCATGCTTGCTCATTGCTTATGCCGTCGAGAGTCACGGGACCCCTAAGACGTTGCAGGATCAGCCGCTGCTGAGCAATCGCGGAAGCGCCGGTAAACAGAAGAAAGGCGAGCAGAAAGGCAAAGGAAGATTTGGATCTATTACAATATCCCAATAATGAATCCTCTCAAATCACAAGTTCGGTTTACTCAGATTCGGAAGACTAATCCATGTCGATTATCAGGTTTCTTCTCTGTGGAGTATACCATTTCTTTCAATCATTACCATAGTCGCTGTTTGCGCAATGATACGATGCCTTTCAACTCAGCGCCGACGTACTTTTTCGCAACGGGGTGACGATACGCGTCGGCCGCGGGAATGCTTACCTCAAAAGGACGAATTTTTTCGTCTGAACCAGACCTCCCACGACCAATCGGTAAAAGTACAAGCCGTCGCGCAACCCCTTGGCCGAGAAAGTCCTGTAATAATTCCCTGGAGAAAACATCCCGTCAACAAGCGTTGCAACCTTTTTTCCGCGAACATTGAAGACTTCGAGTATTACGCGGGAGTGCACGGTTATGTGGAACCGAATCACCGTAGAGTAATGGAACGGATTCGGGTGATTTTGCTCCAGTGAAAACGAGTTGCGAGCGACCACGTCTTTAACAGAGGCGGGAGTTTTTGTGTTCAGAAACACGCCGCCGCCCCTTGTTCCCGCGAAGATCATACCCTCTCCATTTACAGCGATGGAATATATGCGGGGCTTCGTCAGACCGGTATTGATTGCGTTCCAGTCGGCCCCGTTGTCAGTGGAGCGAAACACACCACCGTCATTGGTTCCGGCATAGATATCGCCATTCTCACCGGTGGCAAGAGATAAAATTTGCATATTTCTCAATCCGTTGTTAACCGCACTCCAGTTGGCGCCGTTGTCAGTAGAGCGAAACACGCCCCCGCCCCAGGTTCCCGCGAATACGACGTCTTCCTTATTAACGGCAAGCGCGATAATCCGAATCTCCGATAATCCGTTATTGACAGCGCTCCAGTCGCGGCTGTCCTTGGTGAAGAGAAAAACGCCGCGGGGAGTTCCCGCAAAAAGGTCGCCTTTGCTGTTGACGGCAAGAGCGCGAATGTTCGGATCCGTCAAGCTGAAATTGACCGCTCTCCAGTTGGCGCCTTTGTCGGATGAGCGAAACACGCCACCGCCGTACGTTCCGACATACACGATGCCGTTGACATTAGTGACCAGGGCATCGACAAAGGTAAACTTCAGATGCTCATTGACCGCGCTCCAATTGGCGCCGTTGTCAGTGGAGCGAAACACGCCCTCGTAGCTCCCTGCAAACAAATTACCCGTACTGTCGATTGTAAGAGCCCGGACGCGAGTTGTGGTCAGACCGTTGTTGACCGCGCTCCAGTTGGCGCCTTTGTCGGATGAGCGGAACACGCCACCCCCGTCCGATCCCGCAAAGATGTCCCCGTTTCTCGTACAAGCCAGCGAAAGAATAGTGGTGCTTGTCAAATTCGTATTGATTGCATTCCAGAAAGCGCCGTTATTCGTGGAGCGAAACACGCCGCTCCCGTCCATTCCCGCAAAGATGTCGCCGTTGTTCTTGACGGCAAGAGTCACGATATCGGCGCTCGTCAAACCGGTGTTGACGGGACTCCAATTGACACCGTGGTCGGTGGAACGAAACACGCCGTGGCCATAAGACCCAACGAAAATATCGCCGGAGCCGTTGATGGCGACGGCTATGACTGAAGCGCTCTTATTGACCTTGCGCCAGTTCGCGCCATTGTCGGAGGAGTGAAACACACCGTCCACTGTCCCGGCGACGACGACGTCGCCGGCACCAGCGGCCAGGGAAAGGACACGCCTGTTCCGGAGGCCGTTATTCCTGGCCATCCAGTTAGTCCCACCATCACCGGAATAGAACACACCTCCTTCGTCCGTCCCGACAAAGAGATCGCCCTCGTTATTCATGGTGAGAGCGAGAATATTGGGATTTGTCAAGCCGGTATTGGCTGCATTCCACGTTGTACCGTTGTCGGTAGAGCGAAACACTCCGCGCATATCCGTTCCGACCAAGATATCCCCGCGGATGTTGATGACAAGAGCGCGAATATACCTTCGCGGCAGGCCGATATTGATCGCGCTCCATGTTATGCCATTGTCGGTGGAGCGAAACATGCCGTTCCTTTCCGTCCCGGCAAAAATATCTCCGCGGCCGTTGATGGCAAGAGCCGAAATACTGTAATTCGCCATCTCGGAATCGACCGCGCTCCACACAGCGCCATCGTTGGTGGAACGAAAGATGCCGCCGCCCCACGTTCCCGCGAAAACATCTCCGTTGTTATTAAAGGAAAGGGCGCTTATCGAGCCCCCAAAAGGACCGTTCGTCTGGCGCCATCTCAATTGAGACATGGCGGTACAGGCCATCAGGGCCATGACGATGATGAGGGTAATACGGGTGAATAATAGCGTGTAACAGCGTCGCATTTTTTCTCCAACGGGTTTTGATCATTACTTGATAGCATACTTCAATTCCAAGAGCACGGTTACTGGCAGGAATTTCGGCCCCTGGGTACACTTCACAGTTGAATACTCTCCGCATTTTCAATTACGTCCAACCTGCCGTGATTCAGCACCATTTATATTCACCGTAATCCGTTTTCTCAAGGGAGAACCGTGGCGCCGGCCAACCCGCAGAGGACTGAATCATTTGCCCGTTCTCCCGAATGCCGGTTCGACAATCACCGGCAGCAGCACGTGCGAAGGATATTCGCTGGTATGATAAATTGTTTGGCTTGCTTTGACAAATCGGGTTTCGGTTTCGTTGTGCTCGCCGGTATTCAGGTTTCGCGAAAACTTCGGGAAAGCAGCCGAAGCCACTTCCAGACGCAGCTTGTTGCCCTTCGTAATAGTAATGCCGGTCTGCCATAAATCGAGATGGAACTCGTAGATTTCGCCCGGCTTCATCATTTCCGGCTTCGAAAAAGAATTCCGATACCTGGCGCGGACCGTGCCGTGCACCAGCGGAAAGACCGAACCCGCAGAATCGATTTCCGAAAGACGCATGAACCAATCGGTGTCCCGTGCCGAGGAGCTGGCATAAAGCACCGCGGAAATCGGCCCGGCGATGGTCAGCGGCTCTTTCAGCGGAGGCGTTTCGTACACCAAAATATCGCGGCGCTCTCCGTTCACCTTTTGGTAGTAAGCGCGGCGCCGCGCTCTCTTTTCTTCGGCGCTCTCGATTTTGATAGAATCCTGCTTGCTTTCCTCCTTTAAATCTTCAGGCTCCACGTAAAATGTCGGGTCGGGAGTGGGGGCTCCGGGGTCGTACGTAAACGTATCCGATGCCGCAAATACATTCGTGGGAAGAGTGGAGGTTAACCATCCGTCGCCAAACGAAGTGTTTGCGCTGCCTTTGCTGGCGAGATAATATTTGGTGAATTTGGTTTCCGGAAGCGGATAGGTATTGCCATACAACCATTGATTGGACTCCATTACGAACAGCGAGACCAGCGGCTCCTTTTCGATTCCGTTGTCGATCCCCAGCAACCAGCGGTCCAGCCAACGCAAATAGCTCCTTTCCAGGTCGATGATCGCGTTCGGGCCAAAATCCCTCAGGCCCGGGCCGAGCCGGGTGGCCTGAGGCGTATGCCCCCAGGGCCCGAGAACCAGCTTCTGATAGCGGTGTCCGTGCGAGGCCATGGCCAGATAGTTCAGCTTGGAACCGATACCGTCGCCGTCGAACCATCCCGATTGATGATAGACCGGAATGTTCAGCTTCTCCAGATGTCGCAGAAAGCTGACCTGGTCCCAGTATTCATCGTTATCCGGATGTTGTATCCATTCGCGCCAGTAAGGATTCTTCTTGCCAAGCACGATCTCATCCAGTTCGATTACCGGCAGGTGAAGGAGGAGCCGGGCATATTTTTTCTCGGCAATTTCTCTCATGGCCTTGCCGGAGATATCGGCGGTGGCTTCCTTCTCCAGAACGTCGGCCCACCAGATCGCCCCCATCATGAGAAACGCCCCGTATTCATAAGGAATGTTAAAGTAGGGATCAGGCGGCGCCACGTTGGGGATGATGGTCACCAGATGCGGAGGGTTTTCCCGCGCTGCCCACCACTGCACCCAGCCCAGATAGGAAGCGCCGATCATCCCCACCTTGCCGTTCGACCACGGCTGCACCGCAAGCCATTCAATCGCATCGTAGCCGTCCTTGGGCTCGTTGAAGAACGGCTTCCATTCACCAGGGGAAGAGAAACGGCCCCTGCAATCCTGCACCGCGTAAACATAGCCGCGGCGGGCAAAGAAGCGCGCCTGGAGCTCATTCATCTCCTTTTTATAGGGCGTTCTCACCAGGACAATAGGGAACTTTCCCTCCGCGTCCGGACGGTAGATGTCGGTGGCCAGCTCGAGGCCGTCGCGCATGGGGATGCCGATATTCCTTTCCACCGTTACATCGTAACGCGGTTGTGAAAGCAGCGAATCCGGTTTCGCCGTCAATCTGAGGGCCTCATAGCCGTCCCGAACGTAAGCGCCGCGCTGCGCCGGCACATCTCCAAGACAAACCCGGTTCTGCTCATCCGCCCATATCGTAACATCGACACCTGGCAAACCATAGCGGTATAGCGTGAAAGTTTGATGCCTGCCCATCACCGTGCGATCCACCGTTTCCAGTCGCTCCAAAGAAGCGTCCATGACGACGGCCGGAATGATGAACAGCGGAAACGTTTGCTTACCGCCGGCTTTCTGGTCATACGCGGCAATGGCCTGGCTCATCAAGGCCGGGCTGAAGTTTTCGAAGAGAATGGTGCCTTTTTTCAGGGCAACGGTTTTGATTTTACCACGCGCCGTTATGCGCGCTTTATCCCCTTCCTTCAAGACCTCGACCGGTCCCGCGGGAGTATTCATGGAAATTCGCGTCCAGTACCCCTGATCATCCACTTCGATTTTCATGGAGGTGTGCGTTGTTTGACCGGCAACTGAGAGCGTGTAGTTGCTGGAGAAACTGCCATCGGCTTGCCATGAAAAATCGCTCCTGACGAGCACTTCTTCATTGATGTAAAAAGTGAATTTCCCCTGGTCCTGTAATACATTCATGGGGAACGTGAGCGAATCGGGTTCCGAACAATAGGCGATGGCGACCTGAAACAGGACCATGCCAGTCAGGACGGCCGGCAACAATCGCCTCGTTACCCTCTTTTGTCTCGTTCTTTTCATGATTCGATTTCTCCCGCTTTTATTATATGCCTCACTGACCCTGTTTCATCTCGCATTGCAATTACGAGCGAGAGAAACCTCAGCGTCACGGCGCGTTCAAGTCTGGTGCCTTCGGCCTTGCACACGACTCCCATGCCGCCTTCACCGAGTTTTTTCGAGGATGAGATAATGAAATATGGATTTTCCGATCATGTCAGGTCTTGTATTCTTAACACTTCCCAATATTTACCTGAAGCGTTAGCCTTCAGTAGCTTCCTCACGAATCCCGTAAGGATGAAATGTCTATAGCACAACATTAGTACTAAACCACAGGAACTCCGTAGAGCATATCTCGGACGACCGGGGAGCGACATATATTTATCCTTCTCAAACTCAATTAAAAAATACACCTCTCGATGTACTTACTCCATATTGAATCTCTGGTGCATCTTGATATCACTCCTGCGGTATTTTCTTGATTCCATCAGTCTATACTTTTGCCGTCTCGACACAGATCATTAGTATTGCATGGCCCATAACATTTACTAGACTCTTGGATTCATCTAGTAATCAATTTCTTTCATGGTGGTGATTGTGATCAATAAAAGGCAGTCCATTCTATCGTATCTTCCGCATGGCTTGAGACGATCTTTTCCCCTTCGTCCTGATTAATGATCGAAGGTTTCTACAAAAAAGGTACGGATCGCTCCGTACCATCTAACCAAACATAGTGTTTCTTCCGGATCTTATCGAAAAAAATAACATGATTAAACACAATGAATGCGTTTTTCACGACAGGATGCTGTACCCGGCTCGCGCACCCAGAGGAACGTGAGAAAACGTTAACCCCGATTACCCGTTCAAGTAATCGTGAACATCTTTTGCCGAGTAACTCTTCGCTCCCGGTTTGATAAATTTCCGAATGTCGACTAAAGCGTTGCCGGCTGTAATTACGGGCGGTTCCACGTATCCATCTTTTCGTCGCTGGGGGAATCCCGCACAGGCCGAGAGACTGTTACAGAGGCAATTCTTTCCTATGGTGTCCTCCGCTTTCCCTCCTTTTGCAACGTAATCCGCTTCCGGCTCCGCAGCACAACGAAAACCGATCGTACCGTCTTCCCGCTTATACAACTGCCGCAACATACCGATGTCACACAGCCGGGGTCGCTGCGCATAGACTACTGGATCGGATAGCGTCCCTTCCATTTGAACGACTTTGAACGGAAATCCCGTCGGGGAAACAAGGGGATCGGTGCGTACGTTGATTCTTTCTTCAAGAACACCCTGAACCACTTTCTTCCTGAATGTTTCATCCATACCGGATTCCGAGCAATACGCAAATGCCGTTCCGACCTGGATACCGGCCGCGCCGGCGTCCAGGGCCTCTTTCAGTTTTCCCGGATTGTCGTACCCCCCGGCTAACCAGAACGGGAGGCCGAGAGACTTGATTTCATTCAAATCTATTCGGTCCTTTTCACCGTAAATTGGTTCACCGTTCTCACTCATTTGCACCTGCCCGCGTGGTGGAGCATTGTGACCGCCCGCCGTTGGCGCTTCGATGACAAAACCGTCGATTTTTCCCGTCGCTCGCTTCAACAGTGCTTTAGCCAATACGACCGAGGAGACGATAGGCAGAAATCGCGGCCGGGTCAGCGGTCCCGTCTTTTCCGCAATACCGGGAAAGACTTCTTTCGGATTGAAATGAATGCGGTAATCATCGTTACGATCAGCGCCCTGCACATCAAGACGATAACTGACTTCCTGGTGGTCCACTAGCTTCTCGCATATGCCCGGAACTTGCACGGGAATGCCCGCGCCCATGATAACAAAGTTCACTCCGGCAAGCATCGCTCCATACAACGACGCCATCGTCGGCATTTGGATTTTTTCCAGCAAATTAATACCGACCGGATTCTTGTGTCCTTCCTTCGCCAGAAAAACTTCCGTGAAATTGGCAATCACTGTCAGTTCATTCAATGTCCGGGAAGGTTTCAAATTCCACATCGATGGGCGCTTGTAATGGGGTTTGGACGAGCTCGGATTGGATTCGAAATACGAATCCAGTATTCTTCGCACCGCGTCCTGAAAAGGAAAATGATGAAGCGCCCGGCGTACATGTCCGCCGATGTCTCCATCCATTAACCGTGAAATCATGATGATGCCGAGACCCGTCCCGGATACGACACCCAGCCGCCCTTCCATCGAATTGGCTTTGACTAGTCTCCAATTGGAAATGGCAACTCCCATTCCCCCTTGAATAATCTTTGGTAACTTCATGCCTCGTCGGCGCGTCGCGCGCCTCTACTCCTTTTTCCGTCTTTAATAAATCTGTTGATCGTCTATATTACCCGGATTACAACAGTGCAGGTTCTTCAATACAACTGTCCGCATACTACAATGTACGCAAATGTTTTCCGTTAATAAACATCCATGGAAAAAAGGTCGGGGTCACCGGTGGCGCAAGGGGCATGATTCAGCAGCGACACGGAATGGATCCTATTCTTTCCGTCCCCGAGGGAAAACAAATCTGAGAAAATTGCTGTTCGGATTGAATGCTATGTTTCCAGGTACCTCGGCGGAATCTTCCGTTGATCCGTTTGGTCGCACCAAACCATGCACGTCACCTGCCACGTGTCTTCAACCTTGATGAATTGGATGCTGTTTATTCCCCGGGTGGTGGTTTCCTTTCCGGCAACAACGTATGTTGCTTCGTACGTGCTGAAGCGATGGGCAATGGCACCGAACAGCTCGGTCTTGTTCGACAACTCGGCTTCGCGGAACGACGTGATATGCCCTTCGTCCACCTGCTCCTGGTACGTGGAGATGAAATCGTCCACGTATATTCCCACCGGTTCAACGCCGTTGGTATTGATCAGGAGACCGTCTTCGATAAAAATATCCCGCATCTTTTCCACCGGCGGCCGACCACCTTCCTCGAAACAGATGCTCCTGTAAAGTTCCTGCGTGGTCTCTTCGATTGCCTTGAGATCAGTTGTTGCGTCACTCATCGTTGCGTCTCCTTTTTCATGGCTACACACAGGTCCGGAAATCCCCTGATGGCGCGGGAAACCGTCCCTCATCAACCATACATATTGCCGGGCAAAGAACCAACGTAATTCGATGTTTTCCGAAACGGAACGTGCGAACGTTGCGCTCCACGATTACTTCTCCTTCCACTGGACACCGGTCACCACGTCGCCCAAGAGGGTGTTCACATATTCCCCGTTCATGTATGCGCGTGCTTCGCGCTTTCCCTTCAGGAAATAGTCGCAGAACAACACCATGAGCGCTTTCGATATTCGTTGGACGTCGGGGCGGGACGCGGATGGGAACAGGCTCGCACCGGGTCCGTCGGAAAAGGAAAAATGATCTGCCCGATCCAGCCACACGAAGTACTTCTCTCCCGGCGGCAGAAGCTCCAGCACCTGCCATCGCGTCGCAGGCGGCATGGGGGCTCCCTTGTAGTCCCACTGTGTATCCTCCGATCCACTCAGGCATACCAGGGGCCTGTTGATGGTACGGTAACTGTTCGTACCGAAATACACCGTACCCGGGCTCTGGGGCGACATGGCCAATCCAAAAGACACGCGCGGATCGCTCAGGTCGCCCGCGAGCCCGCTGCCCGGCGGCACCACCGGGTCCAGGTAATCCAGAACAGGTTGCGCTCCACACACAACCAGGGTGGTATATGCGCCAAACGAATGTCCCATGACGGCGATTCTTCCGCTATCGATCTTGCCCTCCAGCTGCTCGTGTGCGGCGTTCCATCGCAGCATTTGGTCGATGGCGAACCGCACGTCCTTCGGGCGCTCCAGTACTGCCCGAGGATCTTTCATGATGCGGCGAAGGGCATCCCACATCGTCATGCCGCCCCCCGCATTCATGTAATACTTCATACGCTCGGCGTTGCTGTACACGTGCTCGAGACACGCAACCACGTACCCATGACTGGCGAGGTGCCGGGCCTGGTAGAGGTGCGAATCCCACGTCCCCCCTCCGCCATGCGATATAACGACCAGCGGGAACCGCCCGCTGTCACTTGGAAAATGAACCTTGATCGGCACGCGGCGGTTTTCCCGATCCGCGTCAACCAGGTCGTAAAAGATTACCGTGGCAACGCTGAAAGATCCGGGCATGTCGTATGCCGGCAGGGCGTCGGGCTCGTCGCTGCCGGGCGTGGTTGAGCACGAAGCAAACGCCGTGATGAGCGCAATGCAAGCGATATGGCCGATTGCCCCGATGCACTGTTGCGCGTCGTTCATCCGGCGTGAAACCCGTCGCGCGAGCGATCGGTGTTCCAGACATGATGAAACGGTTTTCATGATCTCATTTCCACAAGGCATAATAAATTGCCATTAATCCGGAGAAGATCGCACTCCCGAGGAACCGCTGGCGCAGGGGCAGCTTCACCTGGATGATGTAATTGCCCAGTGCGGAGAGGGGAATGTTGAACAGCCAGGAAAGCGCGCCGGTTTTCAACAGGCTCCATCCAACGGCCTCCCACTGGCCGGAAAACAGGTGCAGAAAGAACAGGTGGCGCGCGATCCACAAGGGATTGAAATAGAGCAACGCCAGGCCCGTGCGGCGCAAGGCGCGCGACATGTCCGACGGATCCGCCGTCGTTCTCCGGTCTATCCAGTTGAAATAGTTGGGAATCTCGAACGCGTACACCGTGCCTCCCAGCGCCATGACTCCCAGCAACCGCCATACGACGAATTCATTCAGAAGCAGGGCCGCGACCGTATCGCCGGCGGCGTAGATGATCATCCCGCTGATAATGTCCCGTCGTTCGTACTGCAACGTCACGCGGCTTCCGGTCCGTGCAGAAACATCAGCGCTTTTTCGCTTGTTATCGGCGCGGGAAGAAACGGATCGCGGTCATCGCGAAAGGCACGCAATGCCTCCACGACGGCGAAGTACCCGCCGATGCCGTACATGAAGGGCGGTTCCCCGATCGCCTTGCTCTGGAGGACGGCGCGGGGATTTTCCGCATCTTCCAGGAACACGACTTCGACGTCGCCCGGAGCGGCATGCAGGTCCGGCACCTTGTATGTGGTCATGGAGTCGGTAAGCAACGTTCCATCATCTCCGTAGATCAACTCTTCCAACGTCATCCATCCCAGGCCCTGCACGATGGCGCCTTCGGCCTGTCCGCGATCGATGACCGGGTCGAGACTGCGCCCGGCGTCATGAACGACCCGCACGGAATCGATGGTGTACGTGCCCCGCAGGCAATCTACCGTCGCTTCGGTGATAGCTGTGCCATACACGTGGTACGCAAACGGCTCGCCCTTTCCGGCCTTCTCGTCGAAATGCAGACCCGGCGTGGCATAAAGAGCCTGAGCGGAGAGATTTACCTGGCGGCGGTATGCCTCCCGGACCAGGTCGTGCCAGGATGTTCCGGTGTTCATGTCACCACGATAGATCTTGCCGTCCCGGACACTGAAATCAGCCGGTTCCCCCTTGTGAAGAAGGGAAGCGACCTTCCGGAGGCGTTCCAGGACAGCCTGGCAGGCCATGCGCGCGGCCATGCCGTTGAGATCCGTGCCCGTGCTGGCCGCTGTCGGTGACGTGTTGGCCACGCGGGAGGTGTTCGTGCTTTCCATGAATGCCCACTCCTCGGGAATCCCCAACGTCATCGCGGCGATGCGCCGCACCTTGGTGTTGACACCCTGGCCCATCTCGACCCCGCCTGTACTGACGCTGACCGTCCCGTCCGTGTACACGTGGACGAGCGCCCCCGCCTGGTTGAGCATGGTCTTCGTGAACGAGATGCCGAAGCAAACGGGCATGACCGACAGGCCTTTCTTGTGGATGTGGTGACGTTCATTGAAGGCGCGGATTTCTTCACGGCGTTTCTCCAGGTTGAATCGCCGCGAGGCTTCCTCGAAACTTCTGCGGGCTCT
>JALUUP010000198.1 GCA_027021285.1 Bacteroidota bacterium
GAACGGTGCCGGTGTGGGTCGAGCCCACCTCGTACTTGGAGATGAGATCCTGCCACGGATCGGGTTCCAGTTGCTTCATGCCCAGGGAGATTTTCTTGTCCTTGGTGTCGAGATTCAGAATAACCGCATCCACCATCTGGCCCATCGAAACCATCTGCGACGGGTGTTTGACGTGCTGGGTCCAACTCATTTCCGAAATATGGATCAAGCCTTCGATGCCTTTCTCGATCTCGATGAACGCGCCGTAATCGGCCAGGGACACGACCTTGCCCCGCACGTTGGTTCCAACCGGGTACTTGTTTTCGATGTTGTCCCACGGATGCGGCTGGAGTTGCTTCATACCGAGTGAAATGCGTTTCTTTTCCTCGTCGAAATCCAGAACCACCACGTTGACGGTCTGGTCGAGCTTCACGATCTCGGTCGGATGGTTGACGCGACCCCACGAGAGATCGGTAATGTGCACGAGCCCATCCACACCGCCGAGATCGACGAACACACCGAAGTCGGCGATGGCCTTGACCGTCCCTTCGAGGATCTGTCCCCGCTCCAGGCTGTCCAAAATGGATTTGCGTTGTCCCGCGATCTGCTCTTCAAGAATGACCTTCCTGCTCACCACGATGTTTTCCGCGGGCTGGTTGATCTTCACCACGCGCACGTCCAGCACCTGCCCGATATACGCGTCGAAATCTCGCACGGGCCGGATGTCGATCTGGGAGCCGGGAAGAAACGCATCGACGCCCAGGAGATCGACCACCATGCCGCCCTTGATGCGCCGGATGCACCGGGCCTGAAGCACCTCGAGATTGTCGTATGCGTGCTGGATCTTGTCCCAGATGCGCATGAAGTCGGCGCGTTTCCGCGACAAGACCAGGCGCCCGTCCCGGTCTTCCACCGACTCCAGGAACACTTCCACCATCTCGCCCACCTTGAGCTCGGACGCGTTTGGAAACTCGCTCGTCGGAACGAGCCCCTCGGACTTGAACCCGATATCGACCGTGATGAAGTCGTCGGTAATGCTGACGACCCTGCCCTGGACGATTTCTCCAACCTTGATATCGCCCATGGTCTTACCGTACATCTCGGCCATTTCCGAGTACTCTTCCGTCGAGTAATCGGCCTCTTCCTGAACGACGCCGACCGTCTCGATAGTCTCGTTGTCCGCCTCTTGTACGGCCGGTTCGCTGCCAGCGTTGTTCGTTGTCGGTTCTTCCGTGGCTACGGAATTTTCCTCAATCATTAATCCTCCAGTTTCATTTGCTTCCGTCTTTCCGCGCGGTTCCGCGGCCATCACCATCCCGCGAACCGGAGAAAGTCGAAGCCTGCTGCTTTAGTGTGAAACATTCGTGAATGTCGGTGATGGTAATTCCGTTCGCGCGGTATCGTTGTCCGCGCGCAGATCTATGTCTTCGATGGCGCGCCGAACTGCTTCCATAAGCCATTGCGGCGTGCTTGTGGCGCCCGAGACGCCGACGGTCTCGGCTCCGTCGAACCATTCCCTGTCAATGTCCCGAATCGTCTCGATGAAGTGCGAGCGGGGATTGGCGTCGCGGCAGATGCCGAACAGCACTTTCCCGTTGGAACTGTTGCGCCCTGCCACGAACACGACCACGTCGTTGGCGGCGGCAAAGGCCCGCAGCTTCTTTTCCCGGCCCGAAACCTGGCCGCAAATCGTATCCTTGGCGTGAAACTCCACCGCCATTTCTTCCATGGACCCGACCACAAGATGCTCGATCTTTTTTTCCAGGCTTGCCTTGATGGCGTAAAACGTCGGTTTGTCCATGGTCGTCTGGGAGAACAGCACCGTCTTCCTCGACACATCAACCAGCTTTTCAGCTTCTTCCACCGTCCGGATAACGATGCAGGTGTCCCCGGTGACGCCCCGGAGGCCAATGACCTCGGCGTGATCCTTCTTGCCGAAGATTACCACCTGGAAGCCCTGGTCGTGAAATCTCCGTATGCGCTCCTGCAGCTTGGTTACGACCGGGCAGGTGGCGTCCACCAGCTCGATGTTTCGTTTCGCGGCTTCCCGGTAGGTAGCGGGCGGCTCGCCGTGGGCGCGGATCAGCACCTTGCTCCCCTCCGGCGCCTCGTCGATGCGGCCCGCGGGTAAAGGTTTCAATCCGAGCGAGCGCAGCCGCTCGACCTCGAGCGGGTTGTGAATGATATCGCCAAGGGAATACAGCTCGCGGTCCTTATTCAGCTCCTGCTCGGCGATTTCGATGGTGCGTACAACGCCCCAGCAGAATCCCGCCGATGTGTCAATCGTAACGATCATACCGTCTGCTCCCTCTGCTCGTTCATGCGCTTCCTGGCCAGGTTGACGATGAATTCCACTTGCTCGCCGATAGTCAAATTTGTCGTGTCGAGCTCGACCGCATCCTCCGCTTTCTTCAACGGCGACATTGCGCGCCGGGAGTCGCGCTCATCGCGCTCGATGATTTCTTTCCGTAACACGTCGAGATCGACCGTCGTTCCCTTTTCCAGGAGTTGGTTGCGCCGCCGCTCGGCTCGCCGATCCACGTCGGCGGTCATGAAGATCTTCAGATCGGCGTCGGGAAACACCACCGTGCCGATGTCGCGACCTTCCAGCACGGCACCCCGGCTTTTCAAACCGATGGCGCGCTGCGACCGCACCATCGCTTCCCGCACGCAGGGTATCCCGCTGATTTCGCTGGCCAGCCCGGACATTTCCGGTCTGCGAATCTCCTCTTCCACGTCCACGCCATCCAGCAAGGTCTTCTGCACACCGTTCTCGACCATGATGTCGAGCCGGATCCGCGCCACCCGCCGGCAGATATCTTCCA
>JALUUP010000199.1 GCA_027021285.1 Bacteroidota bacterium
ATAACCGCTCGTTCCAGGTCTTCCCGGAAGTGCTCCACGGCGTAGGACATGAGGGAGGAATGAAACGCGCCGCTCACAACCAGTTCCTTGACCATTCGGGCGCCCCGCTCACGGGCGAACTGCATGGCACGATGCACCCCCTCCACACTACCGGAAATGACGATCTGTCCCGGTGAGTTAAAGTTGGCCGGCTGCACGACGCCGGAATCGGAAGCATCCCGGCAAAGTTCTTCTACGGCTTCCTGCGCCAATCCGATAATTGCCGCCATGGTTCCGCGACTTCGTTTCCCCGCCTCGTACATAAGTTCTCCTCGGCGTTGCACGAGTTTCAGTGCATCCTCAAACTCCAGCGCCCCCGCACAATACAGCGCCGAATACTCTCCGAGAGAATGCCCGGCAACCATGTCCGGACGCGTTCCAATTACGGCCAGGATCGCCGCGCTGTGCACAAAAATGGCGGGCTGAGTTATCCAGGTTTGTTTCAATTCCTCAACCGGGCCTTCGAAACATATTTTCCTCAGGTCGAATCCCAGAATGTCATTAGCGCGATCAAAGATGTCTGCCGCGGGTTTTTCCAGCTGCACAAGGTCCTTTCCCATTCCCACGTACTGGGACCCCTGCCCCGGAAAAACGAAGGCGGTTTTCACCGTATCACCCATGTCAATCCAGCGCCCACTTAATGTAGGAAGCCCCCCATGTAAATCCGGCGCCGAATGCAGCCAGGATCAGGTTGTCCCCTTTCTTGAGATGTCCATCCTGGTAGTATTCCGAAATACAAGTAGGAATCGTCGCCGCCGTCGTATTCCCGTACCGGTCGATATTCACCATGACGTGATCCATGGACAGGCCCATGCGATCTGCGGTGGCGGAGATAATACGGAGATTTGCCTGGTGCGGCACGAGGTACGCAACGTCTTCCGACCGCAGGCCGTTTCTTTTCATGATCTCCAGCGAGACATCGGCCATTCCCTTCACGGCAACTTTGAAGACTGCCTGGCCATCCTGACGAATGTAGTGATACCCTTTCTTTACCGTCTCCATCGAAGCGGGATGCAGGCTGCCGCCTCCAGGCATGCTGAGGAACTCCGCCCCGGAGCCGTCACAATAATTCACATAATCTCGAACCCCAAGTTCAGTATCCTCTTCACCCTCGATGAGAAAGGCACCTGCGGCATCTCCAAACAAGATACACGTGTTGCGATCGTCCATGTCCACGATGGAAGTCATTTTGTCCGCACCGACGAGCAGAGCACGGCGGCTGCCTCCGGCGCGGACCATGTTCACCACCGTCGTCAACGCAAACAGAAAACCGGAACAGGCGGATACCACGTCGTAGCCCCAGGCATTGACTGCTCCCAGTTTTTCCATGGTAAGACATGCGGTGTGTGGAAACATCATATCGGGTGTAACGGTGGCGACGACCAACAAGTCGATGTCCTCCGGCTTGAGACCACGTCTCTCCAGGGCCATTCTCGCTGCTTCCACCGCCATGTCCGACGTCGCTCCATGTTCCAGGTATCGGCGCTCCCGGATACCGGTTCGTGTTCGAATCCATTCATCGGTGGTATCGAGATACGATTCGAAATGACTGTTGGGAACGACTTTGTCGGGAAAATAGTGCCCGACCGCGGTTATGACTGCATTCTTCATATACGGATGTATGTAATGTTCAGGTTGGTTCAATCAGTGCGCGCAACGATTCCTCGATGCGCATGTTCAAATGAGCGGCGACGGAATCATGCGCTTTCAGTATCATGTTTTGTACTGCCAGCGGCGAAGACTTGCCGTGCCCGATAATGGTCACACCGTTCACCCCCAGCAGCGGCACGCCACCGTACTTTTGGTAATCGAGGTTGGAAAGGACCTTCTTCAACGTACCGGACATGAGTCCCATCCACAATGTGTGCATAATACTCTTTTTCGCATAATCCTGGAACTGCTTTTTCAGTAATCCAATCACTCCCTCGGCGAACTTCAGGATGATATTTCCTACGAACCCGTCACAAACAACCACTTCCACGGTCCCTTTCAGTACGTCCTTTCCTTCCACGTTTCCCACGAAATTGACGGGGGCCTTTTCGAGGAGTTCGTACGCCTTTATCGAGAGCTCATTCCCCTTGCTCTTTTCTTCACCGACGTTGAGAAGCCCGACCTTGGGCGAAGATATTCCATAAAGCGTTTCGACATACACGCTCCCCATCATGGCAAATTCCACGAGGTGCCGGGGTTTGCAGTCAACACTAGCTCCCGCGTCGAACACGATGCACACACCGGTTTCATTGGGAAAGGCGGTTCCAATCGTTGGGCGGCTGACACCGTGGATTCTGCCCAGGAGAAGCGTGGCGCCGGCCAAAACAGCTCCCGTATTTCCCGCGCTTACGAACGCGTCAACGTCGCCCTCCTTGTGCAAGGCAAATCCCCGCACCAGAGAAGAGTCTTTCTTGTTGCGCAACGCGTTGGTCGGCGATTCCGACATTTCCACGACCTGGGTCGTGTGCACGACTTCGATCCGTTCCCGCGACGGATGTAATTCGTCGAGGAGGGCGTCGAGCTTCGGCTTGTCGCCCAGCAGGACACACGAAAACGGTGCATCCGAAGGCGTCACGGCGTTGACCGCGCCTTCGACGATTGCCCGGGGGGCATAATCGCCGCCCATGGCATCAACTGCGATACGGACCAGTGCAGCGGACACGAGTTCGAGACAGCGTTATTGTTTCGAAATCAGCTTTTTGGTGTAAAATGTGATCGCCCGTTATAGAAACCACATGCCGGGCAGGCCCGATGATTTACTTTCATCTCGCCACAGTTGTTGCACACCACGAGTGCAGGCGCTTGTGCCTTGTAATGCGTGCGCCGTTTTGCCGTTCGGGCTTTTGACATTCTACGTTTGGGATTCGGCATTTCTTGCTCCAGAAAAAAAACTGCACATTATAATTTCAACTTCTTTAGTGTATCCCATCTCGGATCAGCGGTCTCGGGCTCCCCAACCCACCGTTCCCACACCTTCGACTTGCACAGTGGATGTCCCTCATTATCCTCGCCACAGATTTTCCGTAAGGGAACAGCCAATTCGATAAACTGGCGTACATCTTCGGCGATGTCGATTTCATGTGCATGGGGAGGCAGCAATACCACTTCCGGCCCCTCCTCGTCATCGGACGATATGATATGCTGATCACCGGAGGTCATGTACACGAGCCAGAAATCAGCTTCCACCTGGATTTCCGTTTCATCCAGACAACGGTCACAGGGAAACCATCCGCTGGTGTGGCTGGTCACGTGCAATACGAACTGCCTCCTGGTCTTTTCCAGGATGATATTCACGTCGAACGGTTCGCGGAAACTATCGCTCAAACCGATGGCTTTCGGTGCAACCGTGATGGAATACCGGTGAACACCGTCTGACAGACCAGCTATGCGAAGAACAAGTATCTTATCTTTTCGTTTCATCGAAAATCGAAAACGTCTTATAAGTATAGGGAAAATTTACCGTGAAATCAATAGAATGACCATTCCAAGGATCCCGCGTTGCATTATGGACACAAATCTTGATATATTAGTACGATTGATAATTACGGTGAGCGTAGCTCAGTTGGTAGAGCATCAGATTGTGGCTCTGAGGGTCGCGGGTTCAAGCCCCGTCGCTCACCCCCTCGTGAAAAGGCAGGATGTCCTGCCTTTTCCCATTAAACGAAGCCCTTCCGAAGCAACCCGTCTCCCATGTTCGTTTTGCAAGTAGTGAGGATCGTGAAATTGATCAATGGGAGACATAACTTTCGTCTTCGAGAAGGGCTTTCATTCGTTAGAATAATAATACGGCACTGATCGATCCATTGCAAGGAAAGAATCAGCGATCGAGGATACATGCGCCGTCCTGGAGGCGGTACGGGCAATGAAAGCAGTGTTCCCTGTTGGCATCGGCGCGTCCACCCGACAAGATCTGCTTCATACGCTTGATATCACGTGATATGTCCGCTCGAAGGTGTTGAAGGCGTTGCGGGGAGTAAGACAGGGAAACAACTTCGCCAAGTGTCGTGGAAAACAGCCAAGCGCGGACATTTCCGGAGACGTTTAATCCTGATACCAGCAGCGCATAAACATTCATTTGCGGCTCGTAACGAATCCGCAGGGAATCAAGATTTCCACGCGAAGTTTTGAAATCAATGATTTCCCAATCCTCGTCCCTCTTGAATAAAACGTCCATCGTTCCTTCGACAATGTCTCCATCGAGACTTGCCGAAAGTGCAACCTCGCGCCGCACCGATCCTTCGTGCAGTTCGTTCAACTGTCGGTACAATTCGTGGGCGCGGAAATTGCGCACGTGTTCAAGTACAGAAGCCATCATATCGTCGGCACCGTGAAGCTTCAACCAGTCCGCGATCCGGTCCTCCTGGAGATCAAGCTCTATGACCTTGTGCACCAAAGTTCCCAGGTCCCCGGAAGACGGTTTTCCAAGGTCTTCACCCCGTTGGCCGGAAGTTGGAACGGGAAAATCCAGATGACCGGAAAGTAGATATCTTCGTTCGCACCAGTGGAGATAAGCAAGCCTGGTGGCAGTCGTGGTCAAGACTGATTGTCTCTGGAGACGATCGAGCACATGTACCCGCGGCGAGTATTCGGTCCTCGTACCCAACAATTGGTATGGTTGATCCGAATCGATGCTCGAAATGACAGGGACATCAATCCGCACCTGTAAGCGTTCATACGACGGGCGGTCGGTTTGAAGATGCAGAACGTCAAGATGATCCGTGACGGTAAAGGAGGACTCTGACAAGGACAGGTTGAGCGCGGCAGATATTCGCCCGAATATCGACCCAGCACCGTATTTTTCCGAAGTGCACAACACCAGGGTATCCATCGCTCGGGTCATCCCGACGTAATACAGGCGCGTTTCTTCCTGTGCTTGTTTTGCCTTTTCAAAAAATCTCGCGATCTCGTAAACGGGAGAGGGTTTCTTCTTCGTTACCTGTCTATCCACGTACGGCTTCCAGACAAAACCGATGCCGGGCATATATACCGTCTCGTCCACCTTTCCCGCGTTCCGGTCGAGGAACGGAAGATAAACCACGGGAAATTCCAGGCCCTTTGAAGCATGTACCGTAAGTATTTGAACACGCTCCGGATCCGGCTCGAATTCCGCCTCCTTCTCACGGATTTTATTGTCGAGATAACGCTCCAGCACGCGGGCGAAATCGAAGAGCGCCTGGCGACCTTCTCCCTCAAATGATCGCGCGATGTCCAGAAGTTTATCAATATTGGCGATGGACTGCTCGCCTCGTTGACGGGATGCAGCCACCGCGTACCATGAGTGCTCGGCCAAAAGGTTCTGGATAAAAAGAGAAACGGGAAGCCTGTTCGCAAGTTCCAACACACGCTTGAGGCGCCGCGTGATGTCGCTGATCAATTCGCCTTGATTGCCTTCAAGGCCATATTGTAACTTCTCCCACAAGATCGAACCCGGATTTTTCGAGACACGATACAACAAGGCATCCGATAAATCGAAAAACGGTGAACGCAATACGCCCATAAGGGCGACATCGTCGTGTGGAAGCATAAGAAATCGCAAGTAATTCGCAACATCCCAAACTTCCTGGGTGAAGTAAAATCCACCTCCCTTCGATACCTCGTACGGAACACTGTATCGCCGTAACGCTTGCAGAACATCCTGAAGGTGGTCATGTTTCCGAATGAGAACGGCAATATGGCCCGGCTTTACGGTCTCCAGGCCGGTTTTCATTCGCACCTTCCGTTTGCTTTTAAGCAGCGTCACGATGGACTTGCCGAGAAGGTCCACCTGGCCGTCATCTTCAGTCTCGTTGCGTCCAGCGCACAGGATTTCTATTGTTCCGTGATGTGTTTCCAAGCCCCTCGGAATGCCGGAAACAAACGGTGTATAGAAAACGCCAAGGTCCATTGCCTCCGAGGCAAAAACCCGGTTGATAAACGCTGCGTTTTCCTTCGGGAGTCGAAAACTTTCCTTCAACAGGATGCATCCGCTCTTCTCTTCGTCCGTGATCGACTCGTCGTTTTCAAATCCGGGCAAGGGTGCCGCAAGTTCCTTCTGCCGCGAGAGCACAGCTTTTCTCATGTCGTTGAACATCTCGACATCTGCGCCCCGAAACCGGTATATCGATTGCTTCGGGTCGCCGACGACAAAAACGTTTCCCCGCGTGAGATTGGCGCTGATCGCCATGACAATCCGGTGCTGCAACGGGTCGGTGTCCTGGTATTCATCCACCATGATATAAGGATACTCACGATGAACTTTCTCCGCGACGTCCGGACGTTCGAGCATCCGAAGCGCGCGATACTGGAGATCATAGAAATCCAGCAGATTGCGCTCCTCCATCCGTTTGGCTATGGCCGACCTGATCCGCGCCGCCATGCACATAACCGTAACTTGCTGATCCGCGAAATCTGCCAACGACTCCCCGAGGCTCCGCTTGTCGTGCCCGGTCAATCCTTTCAAGCGCTCCCGGCTTACCTGCATCGAATGCAGAAGAGCATCAAGATCAATTCCGGAGGACTCCCCGGCAATAAGATGATTCTTTCGAAAGCCCTTCCCGTCCTTCGTCAAAAGCATATCGAACAGCGCTGTATACCATTGCATCCGATCGACAAGATCGGAGTCCGGAGTCCAGTTCCGGAGGATATCCCTGATTGAACCAGCGGAATCTTCTTTGAACACCCCCTTTCGGATCGCAGTATCGAGCAGCGCAAACCACCCTGGACGACTTCCCTGGAATTCCGGCAACATGTTCAAAGCATCGTAGTAGTTTTCCACCAAGGCGGAAGCGGTTGCCGCCCGCGCGTTCTCACAACTCGCCCCAGCGGGAAGCTCCCGATGATCCGTCGCGATAATCCGAATACGAGTTGTTCCATGCGTCCTGCCCAAAACATTGAACAATCGCTTCAGCGGATCGTGAAGCAGGTCATCGGGCGTACCGAGGACAGCCTCGATATTCTCACGGACAACTTCGGAGACGAGCAATTCCTTGTCCACGTCGCTGATTATGGAAAACCCGGGGTCGACTCCCGACTCGATCGGATAATCGTTCAGGAGCCGGCGACAGAAGGCATGTATGGTCGTGATGTTCGCGGTAAGAAGGGCGTCTGCGCACTGTTGAAGTCTGCGTCGTTCGTCCGATTCCGCGCTATCCATGCGGGCACGGACCTCGTCGCCGATTTTCTTGACGAGTTCACCGGCGGCTTTTTCCGTGAATGTGATTGCAACAATGTTCTGTGGAGGAACGGGATTCTCTTTCCGTGTAATGAGACGGAGGTAGCGCTCGACAAAAACGCGGGTCTTGCCCGAACCCGCGTTTGCTACGACAATGACGTGCCGATCATCGGTCAGCGCTTTTCTCTGGTTACCGGTAAACTTCTCTGACACGAGCGAGTCCGACACGCCGCTCAACGCTGCACCAGGCATTTCCTGGTCAGTTTCCAGAACGGAGACCGTAATACGAGCAAATACACTCCGGGCGACGCCTGCTTCGGCGTCCATTCCGCCTGGTGAATGCCGGGCTCGGCGGGTCCTGAGTATATCGTCGTAACGCGCCTCCCTAGCACGTCGCGCACTTCGAGTACAGCTTGTCCCCCCGCTCCTTCGACGGGAATCGACCAGGACAGGCGTGTCGTCTGACCGGAAATAACGGGGTTGGGATAATTGCGATCGAGACGGAGACCGCGCGGAACCCTTTCCAGGGAGAGCGATGTTGGCAGGCCGCAACGAATCGCCTGCCCCGTAATACCGTTGATGATGCAGGCCAGGCTGTCGCCCGTCGCCTTGAACCGGACGATCCACACGGCTCCCTTGGGAATGACCCTGGTGGGAATCGGGTTGTAGTACGCGAACGTTTCACTAACCCGGCCATCGGAATGCTGCCGAAGGAACGAGCCACCACCGCCATTCACCGCTGCCTGAAGAGCGATGTCGCTGTCAACGTACGGCTCTTTCAACTCTGCTACGATCCGCCCTCCCAAACCCGGTACGGACGCTCCCACAGGACTTGGTATGATGGTACGCGTGTTAAATACCTTGAATGCGAAATAAACCAGTAATGAATCACGCGACGGCGAGTAACACGTATAAATCCATCCCGTGGCTTTGCCGGTGGCAGGATCGAGAGACGTTTCAACACTCTGAATCTTAAGCTGGTAAAAAATGATGCCGGAGACGTAGGCATCCGATGCGAATTCGGACCGCGCTTTTTGCACGACATCGACAACCGCTTCTTTCGCCAGCATGGATTGTACGAGCTGCGCGCGCGAGCACACAGGTGAAAACACTCCAACGGATATCAATAGGATCCCCGCGAAACTCTTTATTCGTCGTGTCATCGATCGCTCCAGGGTATCGTTGATTGCCGAAATGTCATCTTATGCCACATCTTCCGATACCGGTATTTCCCGCTGCACCCCCTTTCCATCTCCGCCCGGGATATCCCCCGTCAATTTCCTGGGCACGAAACGTACATTTTGCCCGTAGTGAAGCTGTTCTTCAAGGCGGCACGACCAGACCAGCTTGTCCTTCCACACGGTCATGTCCGGACATCCATCGCACATGTTTGCCGAACCGTCCTCCCCGATATCGATCGGCTGGATAATCATGATCGACTGGGTTCGCACTCCCCTGAAAAGGTTGATCGGATTCCTGAGGATTGATTTGAGATACGCACCCGCAGCCTTCCGTACGCCGCGGTCGAACGGCCACAGCAGCAAGGTAAGCTTCCCCCACCTGAGTATGGTCGGATGAGCGTACGCGAGGTATTTCCCCGTAACCAGGTGGTTGCCGTTCTGCACGATCTCCATGAATTTCGGGCCCGCGTAGCCGAGAATTTCCCGGCGATTTCCAAACCGCGTGGTCAAGAGCCACTTGTACGAGTCCGGGTCCTCGGTGCCATTCAGAAAAGCGCATGGGGAATAGTCCGGATAGGTCTTTCGGATCTCGTCCACAACCACCGGAGCAGTGATATCCACGATCCGCTCTTCAGGGGTTGTGTAGGTCAATTCCCCAAAGTCAACTCTCATGTTCCCCACGTAGTAGTCATACTCCTGGTTCAGGATTGCCTGCCTGAAAAGAATGAACACCATCACGTGAACAATGTCGATGTGTTCGCGTGCCCACTCCAGCATTTGCGGAATATCGTGTAACGTATCTTCATACACGGTGGAATTGAACGCGCAAGAGATGCCTCCTTCCCGTGCCAGCATTTCGGCATACTGAAGGCGCAGCTCGTTGAGTTCGAGTTCGGTCTTATCTTTCCAGTGCGGTCGTTTCTGATGACTGTCGATATGAAACGTGAATCCAAAAACACCCGCTTTCTTCAGTTCATGCAGAAGCTCCGGGGTAAGCGCGGAACCGTTGGTGTTAATGATGGCTTTTAACCCGCGGTCGTGAATATCACGAACGATTTCAACGATGTCGGGATGCACGAGGGGATCGCCACCGGCGATGGAAATCCCATCGGCCCGGCGCAGACGGGAGAAAACATCCAGATCATGCCGGATCTCGTCCAACGATTTATGCTGACCGGGATGGTTCTCACGGTAGCAACCATCACAGTAGATATTACAAGCCTGCGTAACTTCCAGCCAGGAAATACTGTTATCGGAAAGGTTCCATGGCAACCGGAAGAGTTTTGTAGGATCCAAGGTACTCATATAGTCTCCTTTTCTTTATTGACATATATATTTCATCCTGATGTATACGAGAAAGATAGTACGGAAAATCGTCGATTCCGATCCGTTGAATATTCCTCCTCGGTTTATCAATCGACGTGGACATCAATACCTTGCGAAAAGGCGCAATTTTACCTAATATATTTTTTTCAGAGATTAAATGCCACTTATTAGCCTTGTAATCTATGCGTTCGATCCCTGCCCCCCACCAGTTTTCGTTTGAAGCGCTTGTCACCGAAGTCAATTCGGTAGTGGACGATCTCCGATGGCTCCATCTCGACTTGCGCATCCGCAACCAAATCAACGAAGCGTTGTTGCACGACCATGGAACCGTGGAAGCCTTTCTTGATGAAATCCTTGGGCAGTTGCGGAAAATGTTGGGAGCAGTGGAAATATCCATGTACCAAAGAGTTCGA
Organism: Bacteroidota bacterium; assembly: GCA_027021285.1. Classification (GTDB taxonomy): domain Bacteria; phylum Bacteroidota; class Ignavibacteria; order SZUA-365; family JAADGX01; genus JAADGX01. The sequence goes on from JALUUP010000199.1 coordinate 10,101, forward strand.
GGACGCTTACGAACTCTCTACCATACTCCTGCACCGGATATTCCCTGGGAATTCGATACCGCGCCCTGGACGATGGATGCAGAAACGCTGTTTCAGCGCTCCCGCCTTCGAAATGTCCCCAGAACAGAAGTCACCCATTACATCGTGGAAGGCAATCCCGTCAGTTCCATATCCGCTCCGATTTTCATTCGCGACAATATCTTCTGTGTCTTCCAGATTTTGTTCCAGTCCAGTAAGTATATCGCACGGCAACGACAATTAATCACAAGCATTTCCCGACCGCTCGGATTGAGCATCGGTTACATCATCAACCAGTTGCAGTTGCACGAACCCGTAACAATCCAGAACCAAAAGAAGACCCGTCCAGGTGAACACGCAGCCACGCGGCTCTGGATGTCCCTCGTGGACGCCATGCCATGTATGTGCTTCGCCTTTGACCAGGATGGAGCAATTACAGCCTGGAACGGAGAACTTGAGAAGACTACAAGCACAAGCAGAGAGGACGTCATCACCGTTGAGTCGGCGGTACAGATTCTTTGTGAGAACCTCTCTGATCCGAAATCCGTACGGACGCGCTGGAACGCGGTGTTGCGAGATCCTCCCGCGGAACGATGTGAAAGGATCCCGCTTCAAGCCGAGGATGGTGTTCGGACGTTTTCCTGGTGGACGAAAGTCATTGAGTCGAACAGCGATCGCTGGACAGTTGTATTCGGCTGGGACGTGAGTGACCACGCGGCTCTCGAATTGGAAATACGCCGTATGAAAGAACACGTCGGAGAACTGGTACGTACCGGCATACAGAACACCAGGGACGAATACGCATTTGTCGATTCCCTCCTCTCGGACTCCTCGTTCATCATCGTCGGAATCGACCGGAACCGTCTGATCAAGTTTCTGAATCCAGCATCTGCGAAGTTCCTCGGTCACCCAACAGAGGAGTTTCTGGGAGCGGAATTTATTCAAACCTTCATTCGACCGGAGGAGCACGAACTCGTTGAGCAAGCGCTTATACCGGTAGCGGGAGCGCTCCCCCCCATGCGGCCAATAACTTCGTTACCGCCATACGACACTCCTACGAGCGACGGGTGTCGTATCCAGTGGACGTTTCTACAAAAGAACACGGGAAAAGACTTACAAGGAGAAATCATCTGTTTCGGGATCGTGATACCGGAGGGAGAAGACATCGGCGATTATATTCCCCTTGCAAGTCAGCTAGAAGCGAAGCTCTCACAACGGTATCGCTTTCTCATGAAATACGTTCCGTTCCCGCTCCTCCACCTTGACGAGAACTACAACATTCTCAACGCCAATCCCGCATTCACCGAATTGATCGGGGAACAACCGTCCCCGGGATCGCCGATATCGGATTACGGGGAACTGGATATTCACCAGCCGGAAAGGGATCCGTCGGCGTGTACGATGTACCTGCTTTCAAAGGAAGGATTGACTATCAGTTACCGGGGTTTCCTGACCCGAATTCGAATTTTCGGGAAGGAAATCCAGGAAATTACACTCGAGAAATAACCATCGCGGACAACCACCATGAAACTGCTTATCATTGAAGACGAAGTCAAGGTCAATTCGTTTCTGAAACAAGGATTTGAAGAAGAGCTTTTCACAGTAGATCAGGCATTTGACGGAGAACAAGGATTGTTTCTGGCCCTGACCGAAAAGTACGACGCGATTATCCTAGACCTTATGCTTCCAAAGCGGAGCGGTATCGAGGTGTTGAAAGAAATCCGCCGGGAAAAGGACACCCCCATTCTCATCCTTACCGCCAAAGGGGACATCGATGACAAGGTCAAGGGATTGAACGAAGGCGCGGATGACTACCTGACCAAACCGTTCGCGCTGGCAGAGTGCATCGCGCGTATCCGCTCCCTGGTTCGACGTTCACAGACGGACAAATCCGTCGCTCTTTTGAAAGCGGGGGACCTCGAAATGGATACACTCCAGCATAGCGTACGGCGGGGAAGCCGCGTTATCGAGCTCACTGCCAAGGAGTTCAAGCTCGTCGAATACCTGTTGCGGAACAAGAACAACGTCCTCACCCGCTCATCCATTATCGAACATATCTGGGAGGTGACGTTCGATAGTGAAACGAACGTTCTCGACGTGTACATGACCCGCATTCGAAAAAAAATTGACGAAGGGGAAGACGTCAAGCTCATCCATACCGTCCGGGGGGTCGGTTACAGCATTAAAGAACCTCAACAATGATTATCGGACTCCGCGAACGGTTTGCGATCTATTACGGGACCGCGATTTTCGTCGTCATCGTGGTCATTTCCACACTCATGATTTTCGTGTTTCGCGCGCATTTCATTTCCCTGGGACTGCTCGGCCCGGATATACGCTCGATGTTTACCAACGCGTTTATCGCCGTGGCCGTCATGTTTCTTCCGATCGGCCTGG
>JALUUP010000200.1 GCA_027021285.1 Bacteroidota bacterium
GGCTGGCCAGCATGGGTATTTCCCTGCCGGGAGCAATCGCCGCGGCGCTGCTCGATCCCCGCCGCCAGGTTGTGGCGGCCATGGGGGACGGTGGATTCCTGATGAATTCCCAGGAGCTGGAAACAGCCCGGCGCCTCGGCGTCGGTTTTACCGTGCTGGTGTTCAACGACGACGATTACGGCCTGATAAGCTGGAAGCAACGCATGTCCAGGGGACGCTCGGTGTTCACGAAAATTTCCAACCCGGACTTCAAGGCGTACGCGGAGAGCTTCGGCATTGCCGCGTACCAGCCGACGACTCTTTCCGAGTTGAAAGACGATCTTCGCAAGGCCATTACCGGCGGAGAGCTGGCCCTGGTGGAAGTGCGGGTCGATCCCGCGGTCAACAACGAGCTCGTAGATAAATTGACATCATACTGGGAGGAACAATCATGAGTATCACCGTTATCAATCCCACGACGGGAGAGACCATCAAGACGTACCGGGAGCTGGCGCCGGAAGAAACCGCCGCCGCTGTCGAACAGGCGCACGAGGCGTACGTGTCGTGGCGAAAGACCGGGTTTTCCCACCGGGCGGGACTCATGAAAGAAGCCGCCGCGGTTCTTCGTCGCAGGAAAGACGAGCTTGCCGAACTCATGGCCCTGGAAATGGGAAAGCCGGTGCGGGACGGTCGCGCCGAAGTGGAGAAATGCGCCTGGGTGTGCGAGTATTACGCGGACAACGCGGAGGGCTTCCTGTCGAACGAGAATGTGGAGACGGAAGCGCGGAAGAGCTACGTGACGTTTCAACCGCTCGGTGTCGTGCTGGCCGTGATGCCGTGGAACTTTCCCTTGTGGCAGGTGTTTCGGTTCGCCGCGCCCGCCCTCATGGCCGGGAATGCCGGCGTTCTCAAGCACGCCTCCAATGTTCCGGGGAGTGCGCTGGCCATCGAAGACGTGTTTCGCCTGGCGGGGTTCCCGGAGGGCCTGTTCCGCACGCTCCTCGTCGGCAGCGGTCAGGTGGCCGCCGTGATCGGGAACCCGCTGGTAAAAGCGGTAACACTGACGGGCAGCACGCCGGCGGGGAGGGCCGTGGCCGCAAAAGCGGGGGAGATGCTGAAGAAAACCGTGCTCGAGCTGGGCGGCAGCGACCCCTACGTCGTCCTCGAGGACGCCGATATACCCGAGGCGGCGGCGACCTGCGTTACCAGCCGGTTGATCAACGCCGGCCAGAGCTGCATCGCGGCCAAGCGGTTCATCGTGGTGGAAGAAGTGCGGGAAGAATTCGAACGGCTGTACGTCGAGCTCATGCGCGCGAAGACCATGGGCGATCCGCTGTCCGAGGAGACCGAGATCGGTCCGCAGGCCCGGCACGATCTGCGGGACGAGCTGCACGCGCAGGTGGCGAAGAGCATCGGGATGGGCGCTGTCTGCCTGCTCGGCGGAACCGTTCCCGAAGGACCCGGCGCGTTCTATCCGCCCACGGTTCTCACGGGAGTAAAGAAAGGCATGCCCGCCTACGACGAGGAGTTATTCGGACCGGTGGCTTCCATCATCCCGGTGAGAGACGAAGAGGAAGCGATTGCCGTGGCCAATGATTCCGTGTTCGGCCTGGGGGCGGCGGTGTTCACGCGGGACGTGGAACGGGGAGAGCGGATCGCGGCGACGGAAATCGAAGCGGGTTCGTGTTTCGTGAACACTTTCGTCAAGTCCGATCCCCGCCTGCCCTTCGGCGGCATCAAGGAGAGCGGGTACGGCCGGGAGCTGTCGCATTACGGCATCAAGGAATTCGTGAACATCAAGACGGTGTACGTGAAGTAAGGGCCGTTCGGTTCGAGTCATAATTGTCTATCAGGTAACACAGCGACGAGCCGCTCGCCGGTTGCCGAAAATGGCGTCAAACGGTTGAGCAGCAGGGGAGTTAATAAAACCGTTTACACTTAAGCAATCTGCAAACGTGACTGAGATTGCTCAATCGATATGCTGTGGATTTGTGATGACGATGATTGAACCGTGTTTTTAGAAATGACAGGCGATTCTTTGAAAAATAACGTGTTTGTCATAACCTTACGTATTGGATTCCGCCCTTTCCTTGGGGAACCGCTTCGTGGCGCGTCGAGTCCGCCCTTCGACTCCGCTCAGGGCTGCGGCGCGCGGGATGATCTTCCCGGTTGATACGCGCAAGGTTAAATTACGAGGTTCCAGGATGACAGGCTTCCACCACGATCTTGAGAGAATCAGGAAACCGGTATTCATTCTTCTCCTGATATTTGCAGGGTTGGTTCAATCCGCTGAGAGCCAGACACCTCATTCGCTGGTTATCGATTCCCTGTCAGGAACGATGTTTTGTTCCACGGCTAATCACGGGGTGCTGAAAAGCTCGGACAATGGCGCAAGCTGGATTTCCGTGAACGCCGGGCTGGATACCGGCCGGATCCTTTTCGCGAATACACTCGCTTTGGACCCCCGTAATTCAAATCATGTTCTGGCAGGTGTGCTTCGATCCGGAGGAGTGTCCTACCTCATGGAAACCACTGATGGAGGAAGGAGCTGGAAAAGAATAATCGCGCCGGAGAAGTGGACCTGGATAGACATGATCTTCCCGGTAAACGATGGCGGTTCTATCGCCTGGGTCGCCGGCTCCAATGGCATTTGGAGGATCGATCTTGCCTTGAAGGAATGGAGGGACTACACTCCGGACAGCCTCTCCGTTTTTTCATTTATCGCGGTATCGGAATCAGACCCGGATGTTATCTATGCCGCAAACGAGTACATCAATAAAAACCGTATCCGGGGTCGCCTTATCAGGAG
>JALUUP010000201.1 GCA_027021285.1 Bacteroidota bacterium
GGCGTCGTCTCCAGCGGCATGTTGAAATGCGATGAAATCAGAGCATTCGTATTATCTCATTGTTCCGACGATGAGCGTTTTCAATTCCTCCAGTCGTCCGAGGCGAACTGCCTGCTCGGCGTCATCACTTCAACCCTCTACCCGTACCAGTTTGCGCTTTCCTCCTCGCCCGATAAGCGCCTCCTGGGAGTTATCGACGGGATATGCTTCTCCCCGTCCCGCCTGGCGTCGCAACCGCACCGACTGATGGAAGCCGGATTGTCCCTGCCGGGCGAGGCGAACGGCATGTTCAACTGCGCGTCTTGGGACGGGAAGCGCCTGCGCCTGCTGTCGGATCCCTGGTCCAGTACGCCTGTTTATTACCGTCGTCACGATGGACTATTTGTCTTTTCATCCTCGCTGAAGCTGATCTCGCAGTTTCCAGGCTTCCCCGATCCTGAATATTCACCAGATGGAATGGCCCAGTTCCTCTGCTGGCACGCGGTGCTGGATGGGGGCACGGTGTTTGAACAGGTTTTCCGGCTTCGAGGCGCGGAGCTTCTCGATTACAACAGCGATACCGGCATTCTGGAAAAGAGGATGTACTGGACGACTCGACTCAATCCCAACCACGGAACGGCAAGCCTCTCACGGGCGGTGGAAGCTTTTACTGAAGCCGTTGATCGATCAGTCAAGGTTTCTCCTTCCCCGGTTTGCGCCGCGCTGACCGGTGGACTGGATTCCAGGACCACGTGGGCCGTCCTGTTGTCCAGGCGGCACAAAGTGGATGCGGTGACGCACGCCATGCTGCCAGGTCATGACGTGCGCATCGCGGCCCGCATTGCCTCGACGCACGGGATATCTCACCACGTCCAGTGGATCCGGGAGGATTACATGGAAGAATTCGCCCAGCACGTCTCGGAGCTCGTCCACCGAACCAACGGCATGATATCCGCTGACAACGCCCACCTTCCGTACATATACGCGCGCCATGCTCCGTACACGGCAACAATTATCGATGGAGTCAACACGTACGTTGAACGAGCGTGGAGACTTCGGGACAGGGCCAAACGTGCGAAGACGAAGGACGACCTGGCTGCCTTGCTGTGGAAGATGATGTACAAGCCGGGCATCCCTTCGCTGATGGATGAAGACACTGCGAGAGAATTTATTGACAGAGCAAAGTGCTGTCTGTACGACCTGGTTCCGGATCCCGTTGATTGGCCATCACCGGGTGCTGCCCTCGACGCGTTTTCCCTGACCCACATGATACAGAATCTTGGAACCGATGCCGCGTGCCTCCAGCATCATTACAACCGCTTTGTAACGCCGTACCTTGATCTCGATTTCATCGAAGCAATTTCGAAAGTGCCGGAGGAGCTTCGCTCGCGGGAGGTCCTGCAGGTGGAGATCATGAACGCTCACTGTCCTTCCCTTCTGGCCATCCCCAGATGCTATACAGACGTGAAAACGTTTGGCGGGAGATCGCAGAAGCTTCGCCTCATCCCGGTGTTACTGCATAAGGTGCTGGTCCGTGCGGGCTTAAATCATTCCAAGGCTCTGGCAAGAATCGACCCATACGCAACCACCGTGTCTTACGATCATCTTTTACGAGATAACCCGGGCGGTCACGTCAAGCAAATCACGTTTCGTAACAATTTTCTTGCGCAGGACAAGTTACAGGACTACCTGGCAAGATATTTCCGTGAAGGCTACAGTGATACCAAAACATTGCTCCGCCTTCTTACTACATTGCATCCGGAATCTCCTCTCCAACCGCTGATGACCTCCCCGCGCAGCAACCCGCGCGACGGACCGTTCACCAGAGGCGTTCCACGTTCCAATCGTTCATTTCGCGCAGGAGGCCGGAATCGGTAAGGCGGTAGTGGAGTGGCGTTATTGAAATGAAATTCTTACGGAGGGCGTAATCGTCGCAGTTCCGGTTCTGGTCGCGCTTGTACGTTCCCACCAGCCAGTAGTATTCCCGGCCCTGGGGATCGATACGGCGCTCGAAGCCGTCATCCCACCAGGATCTTCCCTGCTCGGTCACTTTTACCCCGGCGATTTCACCGCGCGGGACATTAGGGATGTTGACGTTCAACAGCGTTCCCGGCGGCAGGCCGCGCCGGAGAACCTCGCGCGCCAGCTTCCGGGCGAACAGCGCCGCCGTGCCCAGGTCGGCGGTCGTGTCGTGCGTGGCGAGGGAAACGGCGATGGAAGGAATGCCCAGGATGCTCCCCTCGGTGGCGGCTGACACCGTTCCCGAGTAGATGATATTGATGGCGGTGTTCATTCCGTGATTGATGCCGGACACTACCAGGTCGGGTTTCCGGTCGAGCAGGCTCAGCACCGCAAGCTTGACGCAATCGGCGGGCGTGCCGTCCACCGCCCAACCGAACATCTTTCCGTTGCGGTAAAACCGGTGCGTCCGTAACGGCACCTGGACGGTGATGGCATGTCCCACAGCGCTCTGCTGCGTACTGGGCGCTACCACTACTACTTCCCCGATACGCGCCAGCGACCGGGCCAGGGCGAGAATCCCGGGAGAATCGATCCCGTCGTCGTTGGAAACCAGTATGAAGGGCCTGTTGGATGAAGGTCTTTTCCTTGTCATATCAGACTAAAGCTACGAAACCCGCGCATCCGAAGAAACCGCGAACCGGGGAGCGGTTCCACGTGCTGGAAGAATTGACCGATTGCCATGGAGCGTCCGAAACGATATCGTATAGTTGAATATTTCAGGCAAGGTGGGACTTCTTTCCTTCTTCAAGTATAAAGGATAGACCATACGTTTTTCAAT
>JALUUP010000202.1 GCA_027021285.1 Bacteroidota bacterium
TCAACGTGGCCGGTCACTCTGCAAGGCCGGTTGTCATCAGGTTTTCCGTGAACCGATCGGCTTACGTTGATTGTGGAAATATTTCGAGATATAATTGTGCATCTTTAAACTCGATAAACCGTTCCCTGGCTGTTTTTTGATTTTATGCCCCTGCATGCGTAACATGATGAGGCACACTGACATGGAGACGAAATAAGGGGCACGCAATTACTATGAAATCCCTGGTACACTTTCGCACACTCCTCCTCTTCCTCCTGGTCCTGACGGCGCGGGGGTATTCCCAGACCATTGCGGATTCTCTTATCGAACAATCCCGGTTCGGGATCTTCGGCGCATACGCCCTCGAGTACGGGTGGTTCATGCAGAACATGGGATTCAACGGTCAAGAGTACTGGAACTGGGTGGACGGGCACTTCGAGGAGCTTGGAGCTCACTGGACGCGTTCCAACACTCAGCTCATCTGGGAATTGATCGATCCGAACCTCGATGGAAAGTTTGTCTGGAATATTATCACGAATCCCGATAGCGTGATCACCAACGTGTACGACAGCCCCGCGGGCGTTCGCTGGCTGGGTTGCATCTACGTGGGACAGGGACACGGAAGCTTTCGCAATCCTCTCGACCATCAGCAGCAATGGCAGGATTTCCTTAAAGCGGTAGTGGAGCGCTACAACGGTGACGGCATAAAAGATATCAACCGTTTTGTGCGCGTTCAGTACTGGCAGATCGGCAATGAGATACCGGGCCTGGGTGCCGCCGGCGTGACTCCCTCGCAGTACGCCGCCATAGTCGCCCTGTCCGAATCGGCCATCCACGCCGTCGATCCAAAGGCGAAGATCTGTCTCGTGGCGCCCACGCGGGGAGACGTAGGGGACGAGTTCCTCCGACAGGTTATCGTGGACCTCGCTTCCCGGGGCACGCCGTTCGATGTCATTGATATCCATCACTGGGGCAGGGCGGAGAATTACAAGATGAAAGCCCTTCCTGCTTATCGCAGGTTCCTGGATGTGAACGGCTACGCACACGTCGAAATCTGGAGCTGCGAGCACGGCACATGGTGTTACCAGCCGGACCGGCAGCCGTTTCAGTCGCAAGCGGAACAGGCTGCAAGCCTGGTGAAGCGATACGTATGGAACTTCGCCAACGGCCTGGACAAGCTTTTCTGGAATAACCTCATGGAATGGCACGGCTTCGGCGGGAATCCCGGATCTATCTTCAACGCCATGGGACTGGTCGGGGACGGGTCGTACTGCGGAGAACCACGCGAGGAATTCAACCGTCCACGACGGAGCTATTACTCTTATCGGGTCCTGGCAGAGCTTATTGACTCCCATAAGGCGAAGTATACGGGCGTCAACGCTTTTCACGACGAGCGCCGGGGGAATTTCGGTTACACCTACCGAGACCTGGCAACGGGAGAGAAGTTTCACATTATGTGGACCGATTCCACTTCGGCAGTGTACTCCTTCGCCATCGAGACGGAATACGAGTGGATCAACCTGGTACCGGTCACCGGAGAAGGCGACTTCGACGCGAGGATACTGTCACCCGGCAACCACACCGTCACTATGAGATCCGGCGAGGTCTTCCTTTTGAAAAAGCGCAGCGTCACCTCGACCGGCGAGCCCGTCCCGTCGTCTATGAACACTGCTATTCTCCGGATCTTCCCCAACCCGTTCCTGTCTTCGACGGTCATTACGTATCGACTGTCCCGGCCCGGTCGCGTGGAACTGGCGGTTTACGACCTGCTGGGGCGCAGAATCCGTACACTTGTTCGTGGGAGTCGGTTGCCACAAATGTATCACGTAAGCTGGGACGGCAGGAACGATACAGGCGAACCCGTACCTGCCGGTTTGTATCTATGTTATTTGCACGCGGGAAACAAGGTTGTTGCCCGCAGCATGATCCATCAGAGGTGAGAGGCTATGATGCTCGCATTCGCGGTGAAAGCGCGGAGTTATCTTGGAATCAAATGGAAATCCGGATTGCTTAACGCGCGAAACAGAAGACGTTGATTCCAAAGCGAATGTCAGAGGCGTAAACATTGCTTTTGACCGTTGACAGCGAACTGTATATCTTGCCCGCGACCAGGCCCGATTCCCACGTATCGACTTCAAACAATGCCATTTGATCCCCGGACATACAGCGCAACGCAACTTCCATTGGAATACGTCGAGGTTGATGAAACCCACGAGTTGAATTGCCGGGAGAATATGGAACGCCTGCTCTCGGGTGACCTGGATTTCCATAACCGCAGCAGCAGTTACGGTACGCACAATTTTCATGCGTTTCCAGCCAAGTTTCCTCCTCAGCTCCCAGCCAGGTTTATTGCATCGCTTACGCGGAAGGGTGACGTTGTTTTGGACCCGATGATGGGTTCCGGCACGACTGTCCTGGAGGCGTATTTAACAGGAAGGAAAGGAATTGGGCTCGATATCGATCCCCTAGCGGTCAAGATGGCCAGGGTTAAAACAACACCCATCGATGTAAATGTATTGTTGAAATACCGCAAGAATATTCTTCACCACGCTCGAGAAAGGACCAAGCGGGAGCGCGATACTCTGCGCGATGAACTGAGGAGAAGGTGGAGCGAAGCCACGAAAAAGTTCATCGATTACTGGTTTGCGGTTGAAACCCAACTGGAATTGATGGCCTTGATCCTGGAAATTTCAGCGATTAATGAGATCGAGGTGAGATCCTTCTTCGAGTTGGCACTTTCCGCCACGATCATTACGAAATCCGGCGGGGTGTCGCTGGCCCTCGATCTCGC
>JALUUP010000203.1 GCA_027021285.1 Bacteroidota bacterium
TCCATCTTCATTTCGCCCGTGCATGGCGCAATAAACTTGGAAACTCTCGCCGGGTGGATGCTCGAAGACGGCCTTCCCGCGCGACTTCACATCCAGTTACACAAACTTATCTGGGGACCTGATCGGAGAGGTGTATAGGCTATTTTATCCCATCGCAAGAATTGAATACGAATACTTGAGGAGATCTCCAAGTGGCTGAAATAGAAACATTCGACAACCCGTACCCTGAACGCAATTACGAAATCACGCACGTAAATCCCGAGTTCACCTCGGTGTGCCCGAAGACCGGACTGCCGGATTTCGGAACGATTACCGTGCGGTACGTTCCGGACAAACTTTGCGTCGAGCTGAAATCGTTGAAGTACTACTACCTGGAATACCGGAACAAGGGCGCGTTTTTCGAGACCCTGGTCAATCAGATTCTGGACGACCTGGTCGCCGCCTGTCGTCCCCGGTGGATGATCGTGAGCGGTGAATTCAATACCCGCGGAGGGATTCACTCCATCGTGGAAGTGGAATACGACGCCAGCGAAGGCTGACCCGCCATGCCGTCTAAACCAGGAGCTGTCGTTCTCGCCAGCGGAGGAATGGATTCATGCGTGACCACCGCCCTCGCCGCACAATCATTTCGCCTGCACATGCTCCACGTCAATTACGGCCAGCGCACGGAGAGGCGGGAGCTGCAAGCCTTTCACGACATTGCGGATCATTACCATGCCAAGCGCCGCCTCGTGGTTGACATCAGCCATCTCAAGCGTATCGGCGGTTCGAGCCTCACGGACGCGTCCATGAAAATCGAAGAAGGATCTCCTGATCCGACACGGATTCCCAGCACTTACGTGCCGTTCCGCAACGCGAACCTGCTCAGCATCGCCGTGAGCTGGGCGGAGGTACTGGGAGCGGAAGCCGTCTTCGTGGGAGCCGTGGAAGAAGATTCCAGCGGGTACCCCGATTGCAGGCAGTCGTTCTTCGAAGCGTTTCAGAAGGTGATTGAAACCGGCACCAGGAACGAACGCCCGTTGCGGATTTACACGCCGCTCCTGCGCATGCGCAAGAAAGACATCGTGGAAAAGGGAATGGCTCTTCATGCACCGTTGCGCTTGACGTGGTCCTGCTACCAGCGGGAGGATATCGCCTGCGGTGTGTGCGAATCCTGCCGTCTGCGTCTTCGGGGGTTCGAAGAAGCAGGATTCCGAGACCCCATACCATACGTGTCCTCACAGTCTTTCAACGCCGGATGAAATCCGTCCTTGTCGTCGCCTACTACTTTCCGCCGTCTGGAGGTCCCGGGGTGCAGCGCGTGTTAAAGTTCGTCAAGTACATGCGGGAGTTCGGCTGGCAACCCGTCGTGCTCACGGTGGAGAGCGCCGACTATCCCGCCCGTGACGAATCTCTCCTGAAGGAAATACCCGATGACGTCCCCGTTTATCGGACGAAAATATTTGAACCGTACGACTGGTACAGGAAATTCACCGGGAAGAAAGCCGGAACACCGGTTGACGTCAACACCATTCCATCGTCCGGCGCTCGGCGCAGCATGGCGGAACGGTTGGCCGAATTCATACGCGCCACGTTCTTCATTCCCGACGCCCGTATCGGCTGGTACAGGCACGCAGTGAAAGAAGGATTGCGCGTTATTCAAAAACACGACATCTCAGCCTTGTACTCTTCGTCCCCGCCGTACACCAGCGCTCTCATTGCGCGGCGGCTCAAACGCTTGACGGGATTGCCGTGGATCGCCGGTTTCCGCGACCCGTGGCGTGGTTTTCTCTCCACGCCGAAGCGCTGGTTCATACCCGACCTCGTGGATCGGTACTTCGAACGACACACATACCTGGAATGCGACCGCATGGAAGTCGCTTGGACCGGCATCAGAAAGGACTTCGCCGCCAAGTACCCGGGCATTCCCGTGGAGAAAGTCATCCACCTGCCGAACGGATTCGACAGCGACGACTATCCGGACCTCCCGCCCCTCCGAAACGAACGGTTCACGGTTACCTACACGGGTTCGATGTACGGCAAACGCAATCCAAAGGCGTTCCTGGAGGGCGTGCGGACAGCGATCAAATCCGGCAAGGTTTCGTTGGACGATATCCAGCTTCAGTTCGTGGGAAGGTTTGGCGATGAAGTCATGCAGATGCTACGCGACCCGGTTCTCGCGCCCGCCATTTCCATTCTCGGTTATCTTCCACACTCGGAAAGCATCCAGCGGTTGCTAACCTCCGACGCCCTGCTCATGGTTGTGGACGATTACCCGGGAAACGAAGAAATCGTACCGGGCAAGGTCTTCGAGTACATCGGTTCACACAAACCGATCATCGCACTGGCGCCGGAAGGAGCGGTGAGCGGTATTATCAGGGAGACGCGCTCTGGAATCGTCTGTTCATCGCACGATCACACCTGCATTGCTTCCGCGTTCCTGACGTTGTTCAACCGGTGGAAACGCGGAGAACGACTTGTCGAACCGGATGAAAACGCCATACGACAATATGAGCGAAGGGAAATCACGAAACGACTTTCCACCATCCTGGACGAGATAACACAAAACACCCCCTGAGCTTGGGGTATGTTCGCGATATCAGGAAACTTCTAAAAACACGGTTCAAATATTGTATTGTAAATCCGAGGCGGGCGGATGACGCAATTTCATCCAAATTCGCAGATTGCTTTGGGCTTCGCCCTCGCAATGACTGGTTCTTAGAAGTCCCTATCAACAACTGTTTCTGAAAACGTGGTATGATCGCAGAAGCGGGCCAGGTGCGCTCATG
>JALUUP010000204.1 GCA_027021285.1 Bacteroidota bacterium
CGCCGGGTAGAGAGTCCCGCAGGTGGAAGCGGAGGAGTTCCTGGTAAAGACGGACTGCGAGGTACGCAAAGTCGTTCGTGTCCGGCGTCTCGAACGTGTCCTGTGCGAACCGGGCGGGAGGATCGAACGCGCGAAGATCGGAAAGCTCGAACTCGCGTTGCGGCCTGGGAAGACCGGCTTCGTCGTCTTTGAAGAACCTTAGCGCACGGTGGGCGAGCAGGTCATACAATGTCGGGCGGTACACGTCCGACTCCGGTTCCACGGAAAGGATGGCCTCGAACTCGCGCACGGGCGTCTTTTGCAGCGCTTCCGCCTGTTCCAGGGAGGCGAGGTACAAGGCGCGCACCGTGTCCACGAATGCCCGCGCGCCCCAGGTACGGAAATCGCTTCCGCGATCCCCGCTGAGATTCGTCCGGTCGCCGATTTCCCAGCGGTTCCACTGGTAGTACGACCAGTAGGTCTCCGCCAGCACGGATTGAAGGACGGCGCGCGCGGGTTGCTCCGCCGATTCCATTTCCCGGCGCAGTTCCTGGATCATAATCACCATGCCGTCTTCGGACAATTGTCCCTTGAGGGAAGCTTTATAGGACAGAGCCTTGATGATCTGGGGCTGGTTGCGGTCCTTTTTCGCTTGTTGATAGATCTTTTGCACCAGCGCCAGGGCGGTTTTCGGCAGCCCCTTGTCCAGGGCTTCCTCGACTTTCTTCCACATGTCCTTGTAATCCTCCCGGGAGTACACGATAGGGTTTGGGTTTTGCTGGAGCCGGTCGGTGACGGCGCAGGTCAATAGCATTGAGGATGTTGCACTGACGAGGAAAAGCAAGAGACCGAACGTGGCGCGCATGATGAAACTCCTTTTCTATGGTACCGGCGTAAAGTACGAATGAACTATCTACTGTGCGAATCGCTGATAGTTCCAGGTGCGGGTGCTCAAGACGAACCTCAAGCAGGTGTGCACCAAGATCCGGAAGCTCGGTCTGTCGCCGGACAGCGTGGAAGAAGCGATTGAATGGGCAAGGTCAAAGGAATAAAATTCGTCCGCTTGCCGCACGGGAAATCGTCAATGAGCATTTGCTGTGGCCACGAAACAACCCCACCACTCTTGTCTCGCCGGAAGATTTCTTTGACGATCTATGAACCGTGTTTTTTGAGATTTAACGTTCCGCGTTCTGCCTGAAGGCTATCTCTGTAAAACCACCTTGCCCGTGAGAACACCCATCGCTGTTTGAACGCGGTACATGTACGCGCCCGGTGGAACCGGATTCCCCCCTTCGTCCCGGCCGTCCCAGGCCACGGTGCGAGTTCCGGAAGCCGCAATGCCATTCGCGAGCGTTCGCAAGCGCTTTCCCCGGACATCGAAAATCGTAACGCGTACCATGCTTTTCCGTGGAACAGAGTACTGGACGATCGTCCCGAGGGCGGCGGGATTGGGATAACACGTCGCTTCGTACGCGGCGGGCACGCCTACGTCTGCTTCCACGCTGTTGACGCCGCTGTGCCACAGGCGCGCAAAGGCCACGGAAAACGGCGGCAGGGTGAATTCCTCCGGGGAATTCACCGGTACCCGCCGCAGGTACGCTCCTTCTTCGCCGTCGTTGTTTGCCGTTGGAGTCGAGCCCGCGAGCAGCCAGACGTCGAGTGAATCGTACGAAAATCCACGGACGTCCAGCGAGCAGACAACCGCGTCCCGCTCAGCATTGTTGACCAGGGCCAGCAGGACTGCGTCCTTCGTGGCCGCGAGGCCGCCCGTCGCCTGGACAAGGGTGACGGGCCGGTCGAACGCCCGTTCCGCCGGGGAATCCACCCGCACAGGAAGCAGGTCGGTGTTCGTGAGCGCCCGGAAGCCCCGGAACACGTAGCCCAGCGGGCAGACCCGCAGGTTCGGCGTTTCCGTTTCCACCAACGCGAACTTCGATTTCCACGAGGCAAGGTTGAATTGCTCGGCGAACCATGCCGGCGTCGTCTCCGACCGGTTCGCGGTGCGGATCAGCCATTCCGCTCCCGCCACCGCAGTCTCCAGCGACCGGTTCAGGACGACCAGGGAATCGTTCTTGTTGAACAGGCTCCACTCGGTTATGGCCAGACCCAGGGGTTTCTCGCGTCCTAGGGCGGCACGCGAGGCGTCGCGAAACAGGCGGTACACGGAATCCTGTTTCGCCACGCGTTGCGCCGCAACCTGGCGCCGGTAGGCGTACCGCGCGCCCCGGCTGCCGTTCGTGGGGAGGTAGTGGTGCACGATGAGAAAATCCATCTCGCCATAGACCTCGTCCAGGTATTCCGAGGGAACCCAGGTGGATTGCGGGACCGTGCCTTCGCGCGGCAGCATGACGGCCCCGATGCGAACGGGCACGCTGGACGGAATCTGCCGCATCTTTCGCGCGAACGCGACAAACCCGTCGCGTCCGAACGTGGTGTACTCCACGAGCAGGTACGAGCCCACGGGCGGGAAGAAACCGTTCACTCCGTCGCCGAACCGCACCGTGCCGCCGGCCGTGTCGATGGTGAACACCTTGCGGTCCGCCGGCTGTCCCGCGAGAGTCGCAACCCTCTCGAAACGCTCGAAGTTGCAGTTGCCGTTCACGATGCAGTCGGCAAGGGCGGCGGAATCGGGAATGAAGAACACGACGGGATTTCGCAGGGGAGGAAAGCGCACGACGTACTCCCTGTCGTTGCCGTCGCCGGGTCTCACGGCGATGAGGTCTCCGAGGGGAAGCAGGTAGTTCGTTCCGCCGGAGCTGATCCTGTACGCGCCG
>JALUUP010000205.1 GCA_027021285.1 Bacteroidota bacterium
CGCCTGCCTGTGTGCAACGCACAGGCAGGTCGGCGAAATTGCGTTCAAGTACACCCAATGGATACTCTACCGGGCTTTGACAAATTAACAATCCAACGATAACCCACACTGCTTCGAACACGAAAAAACGTCATAAACCCTTTGTTTTTTTCATTTTCTTTCTCCCTTGTATTAGCGTAGGCCGACGCAGCTAGCGGCGCGTTTTCAACGTCCGCTGGTGCGACTTACTCACAGCTTCATGTGGATGACGCCAATAATAAATATCCAAGTGAACTCGGAATATTCCCTTTTTAGCCGCCACATTAGCCGCGAACTGTTGATACTTATTGCTCATCCGTGCATCAAGACCGATTACGGTTTTCCATCTTGGAAGGTCTTTTCCTCCGTCCTCTTTCCATAAGCCATTTGCGACATGACTGTCGAGCGGCACTTCAAGCCATGGTTCAATATGCTCCAAGCCATAGGCAGAGCATAAATATTTGTTATACGTAACATCGCGAAGAAATATGTTCAGGAACTTCCTCGCCGGACCCCAGCGCTGGGCTCCTGCGGGAAGCTTTTTGATATATGCGCGTGTTACACGGTTTAATAATCTCCGGAATTCTTTCTCACTTTGTACTGAAAAACGTCGGAGGTCTAATCTCGCCAAGTAATCGCTGGCCGCCTTAACTGTGCCCTTTGGCCCCATCCCCCGTGCAGTTGAAGCACCAACAGAAGTGTTTGCTACACGAGTATGCAGTAAGTTCAATAGCTCTTTATTCATTTTTATGTAGTTAAAATTCACTCTCATCATTTGCCACTATCTTCCGCCTGCTATGCCGCCGGGAAGGCAGGCGGAATACCAGCCGTGCCGAGCGATGTGTCAGGCGGTGTTTCGTTGTTCCCTGCTCCATTGCTCCAACGTCGTCGCGGGGGCGCCAAGCAGGTCGTTCGCTTCCGACGGGTCCCCGCCTTCTCCCACTTTTTCAAAGAATTTCATCAATTCGGCGATATTTTGTACTTCCGGATTGAAAGACAATTTGCCGATCAACGACAACACCCACACCGGAACCGACGAGACCTTGATGCCGGGATGCACAATCGAGCAATACGTGCGAAGCGCTTCCGACATGGTCAATGCCCTTGGACCAAAAATGTAGAGTCTCTTGTTCGCCGCCTCGGGCAGTTCAAATGCCCTGGAAACCATCTCTGCGTAATCACTTGCGGCAAGCCAGTGCAGGGGGTGCGGTTGTTTCCCGATAATCATGGCCCGGTTACCCCTGACGGCGAGAGACAGGGATTCCATGAAATGTGTGGCGCAAAAGATCGTACAGGGAACGCCGCTGTCGCGGAGGGCTTTTTCCGCTTGAAGTTTCGCCTTCACCATCGGAAACCAGGCGTTCTCCTCAAACGTTGCCGCGCCGGACAAGTAACTTATCCGTTGGACTCCCTTGCTTTTCGCCACCCTGGCAATGTTCGCCGAACCTCTGTGTTCGATACGGTCGAAATCCTCGGGTTTCGGACCGCCCCTCAAGTTGATATGGACTCCGAAGCACCCGTCCAAGGCGTTTTCCAACGAAGAAAGGTCCTCAACATCACCTCGAACGTAATCAAACGAATCCCCGAGCTTCGCTTTGGCATTCTCCGGATTTCGCGCCAGAACGCGCACGGTATATCCGTCTTTATGTAATTGCCGCGCAACCGGCATTCCCAACATTCCGGTCGCACCTACAACAAGGATGGTTTTCTTCACGAATAGTAACTCCTTTCTTTAATTCTAATTGTCATGTTGCCTGACGCCCCGAAGCTGTGGCGCGAAACGGTAAATTCCCGGGGAATTTTTCGCGCGCCGCTTCTTGGTACGCACACGAAGGCGTAAGTTTTCTCGTGGGACACCTTCAACACATGATTGTGGGGATAACATCGCTTCATCGTTCGGGATGCCCGGACCGGCGACCATCGTAAAGATAAGGAAGCAAGCACAGCATGCCGGTGCGCCGGGTTCCGCTTAAATTTCCCTTTATGGGGATGCCGTTGTGCCATTTACGGTAGAGACGCCGGGCAATCTCGGTCTGGTTAAGCCCCGGAAGCCAAACCCGCGCTGATATGTTCCCGTTCTTCCGGAGCAAGTCTAGTTTAAGCCATAGTGCAACAGAATACGATTTTTGTTTTTATCCGTATTGCGCTGGATTCTTGAACCCAGTTATCGAAAAGTGCGGGCAATAACCGGTCAAGATAACTTGCAAGGGCCGCGGCCGCTTGTTTGAGTAACTCGTGATACATCATTTTCCCTGGAGTCTTTCCGCTTGACCGTTACCCGTGGACGGCATCCATCAGTTACATGCTCCTCTTTGACGGGGTTCGTCTTCTACTTCTTGCTGCCGATGCGGATCTTCCCTGCCCGAACGACACCCTACCGCGTCGCGTTGTTCCACTCTTCCAGAACCGTTAACCAAAGCCTGGCGCTTGCCGCGTTGTATTGGAACTTCCCTTCCGGCAGTAATTGATCCAGGACCTCCGGCCGGTTTCTTGTGAGCCATTCGGCCAGCCGTCCGAACTGCCTGATCACGCGGTCCCGGGTTTCGTCATCAAAAGACGCAGGGTATATACCGACAATACGTCCGTGCCGGAGCACGAATCTGGTACCGGGTCCGTAGCGGGCCTTCGACACCCCGATTGCCCGAAACCACTTGCTCGTTTCGGTGACAACGTCGATCACGATCGTATCGCCGTTCATCCTGATGGAATCCATATCAAGCTCAGATTGGAG
>JALUUP010000206.1 GCA_027021285.1 Bacteroidota bacterium
CTACCGGGAAAATAAGATAAAGCGATCGTTCCTGCCAGAATTTTTTTGGTTGTGAAAGAACCGGTTGAAGCGCAACGCGTTTTCCGCGCATGGCACCGTACGTTCAACCCGGCGGCCAGTGCATAAGTCTGCCGCCGAGGAGATGAAGGTGAAGATGATCGACCGTTTGTCCTCCCTGTTGCTTGCAATTGAAAACCAGCCGGTAACCTTGTTTCAAACCGAGCTCCTGAGCAAGAGATTTCGCAAGCAGGATCATCCTGCCCACAAGGACGACGTCTTCGTCTTCCAAGTCGTCGACACTTGGTATGGGCTTGCGTGGAACGATGAGCACGTGAACGGGGGCCTTGGGAAACGCGTCGTGAAACGCCACGAGTTCATTGTCTTCGTGCACGAAGCGAGCGGGAAGCTCCCGGTTGATAATGCGTTGAAAAATCGTCTGATCGCTCATGTACAGGTTCCTGCGGTGTGCGAAGAGATAGTGGGTTTTGTATCTTGCCCAGGAACGATAATCGATCCAAAGGTAACGTTTCCAAACCTTGTTTCATAAACATAGCGATGATTATGACCACAAACGAGAGAACGGTTTCTACGAAGGACGCCCCCGCTGCCATTGGGCCGTACAGCCAGGCGGTCAGGGCGGGCGGCATGCTCTTCGTGTCCGGGCAACTGGGCTTGGATCCCGCCACCGGCACCTTCGCGGCCGACGATGTCGCCGGGCAGACGCACCGGGCGCTCGCCAACATGCGGGCCATCCTTGAGGCGGGTAATTTTTCCCTGGGGGATGTCGTGCGCTGCACCGTGTTTCTGAAGTCCATGGATGATTTCGCGGCGATGAACAAGGTGTACGCGGAGTATTTTCCCTCCAATCCTCCGAGCCGTGCGGCGGTTGAAGTAAGCCGACTGCCCAAGGATGCGCTCGTGGAAATCACCTGTATCGCGGCGCGGTAAACGGCGGTAGCAGAAACAGCACGGCGAAAGCCCCCGGGGTCGCAGGACCGGGGCTTTTCCGAGTCAATGTATTGAAGAGTTAAGGAATCCGGGTGTCGATTATTTTTTTATGATATCCGGAGTAAGTAATGCCCTTGCTTCCGGGCTCATTTCGTAAGCAAGTTGCTCGATGGTTTTTTTCTTGACAAGGGTTTTTATCTCTTCCCGGATACGCTTCCATTCCGTATGCATCGGGCAGGCGGTGTCGTCCTCGCATGGCTTGAACCCGAGAATGCATTGCTCGTAATCGAACTCGCCATCGATAACGTGAACGATATCATCCAGCGTCGCATCCCTTCCTTTATCCGACATGGCGAACCCACCTGTCGGTCCCTTTGTGGATTTCAAGAACCCCTGCTTGCTCAGCGTCTGAAGAATCTTGCTGAGAAAAGAAGCGGGGAGATCGAGGTCCTTGGCGATATCCTTGACCAGGATGTTCTGGTCCTCCTGCTGGTTGGTGGCAATGTACAGAATTGCCTGAATCGAGTACTGGGCTGTTTTTGAATAGAGCACGTGAATACCTCTATAATGTCTGTAGTAATTATAGTGACGAAGTAAAATGGATAAACGGACAAACCTACCTTTAATCCCGGAAAAATTTACATTTCAAATTACTATTTGTCAAGTATTAAGGGAAGTTTTTTTCGGGTAGAAAAGAATTTGCTCAATACACGAAAAAAAACCGTTTTTTCGGAATGCGGTTTTGGAATGGATTCTCGGCAGGGTTCAGCCCGCACGAACAAGGGGGAGAATGAGGCAGTTGAGACCGCCGTTCGCGCGGATATATTCACTGGCGTTAATGATACGTACCTCGACGCCGTGCCGCGTCAGCATCTCGATTGTCGTGGTCTGGCCGGCGTCGGCAAGGACCAGCCGGGGAGCGACGCATATCACGTTGGCGGAAATGAACGAGGGATCGGGCACCGCAACGGTCCTGAATCCGGCGAACACTTCGCCGTCGATGGGAATATCGCGGTGAACGATTGTCTCCGGGTCAACCATGCTCATGAATCCTCCCAGGTGGAGATGGGGCGGTGGTACCGGCACGACGCGCACGGAAAAACCGATGGATTCCAGCAACTCCTGCACCTGGAGCGCACCCTCCCGGTTGGTGCGTCCGGAGTGTCCCACGAAGGCGGTCGCGCCCGCGAGGATGATATCACCGCCTTCGGCAGTGCCCGGCGGATCGACGCGGCCGAGCTCGTTGTATCCTTCCCGGCGAAGATGATCAGCGACGGACGCATCCTCGCCCCGCCGTGTGGCCAGACCCATCCGGAGAGCGATGAACCCTTCGTGAGTCATCAAAGCGGTATCGCGCAAGAAGATGGAGTTCGGGAATCCCGGCATCTGCGGAATCACCGCGACCTTCGTGCCGTGCTCCTCGAGAATTTCTTTCAGTGCGCGAAATTGCCGTTGTATGGCTTCGTGATTGATCCATCCGCCGAAGTTGTGCCTGCGCAGGGAAAACACCCGCGCCTGTTCCGGCCGCGGCTCGGCAAGCAGGACCTTCTCAAGTGCGTTCCCTTCGTTCCACATGTCAGCGATTTCCCGAAACGGGTTTGCCGCGCTTCTCCAACAGGAGGTCAGCATAGGAAACAGGCACCGAGTGCGAGACATCCAGGCCCAAGCGCCCCGCCAATTCTTCCACCCGTCGATTTGAATCATCCTCCTCCGCGTTACCGGAAACCACGTCCTCGATTTCAACGAACGAACCCAACTCCTCCACCTCGTCGATATGAAGGCGCGTCGAACCGAGCA
>JALUUP010000207.1 GCA_027021285.1 Bacteroidota bacterium
GTTCTTGCCGCCGTCGCCGGCTTCCGGACCGGCCTGAGCGCCCGCTTTCTCGTCGCCTGAAGCCTGGGCTTGCTGGTACATCTGTGTTGCTGCTTCGTTCCAGGCCTTGTTCAAAGCTTCCATCTCTGTTTTGATGTCGGTGATATTGCCCCCCTTGATCGCCTCCTCGAGTTTCCCGACCTGCGTCTCAATTCGAGATTTGAGGTCACCGGAGATTTTGTCCTTGAACTCCTCGAGTTGCTTCTTGGTCTGGAACACGAGTGTGTCAGCCTGGTTGCGTGTTTCGATTTCTTCTTTGCGCTTGCGGTCCTCGGCAGCGTGGGCCTCGGCGTCCTTCTTCATCTTTTCTACTTCCTCCTTGCTCAAGCCGCTGGAAGAAGTAATGCGAATCGACTGCTCCTTGCTCGTGGCCTTGTCCACGGCCTTGACGTGGAGAATACCGTTGGCGTCGATATCGAAGGTAACTTCGATCTGCGGCACGCCGCGTGGAGCAGGGGGAATGCCGTCGAGATGGAACCTGCCGAGTGTCCGGTTGTCCGCTGCCATCGGACGCTCACCCTGGAGCACGTGAATCTCCACGGATGTCTGGTTATCCGAGGCGGTCGAAAAAATCTCGCTCTTCCGCGTCGGAATCGTCGTATTTGCCGGAATGAGCACCGTCATGACGCCGCCGAGCGTTTCGATACCCAGGGACAGCGGTGTGACGTCGAGAAGAAGCACATCGGAAACGTCGCCGGATAACACGCCGCCCTGGATAGCCGCCCCGATAGCGACGACCTCGTCCGGGTTCACTCCTTTGTGCGGCTCTTTATTGAACAACTGCTTGACGATTTCCTGCACTTTCGGAATGCGGGTGGAACCGCCGACGAGGATGACCTCATCGATGTCGTTCGGGGTCAGTCCGGCGTCCTGGAGCGCCTTTTTGCAGGGCTCGACCGTGCGCTGGAAGAGATCGTCGACGAGTTGTTCGAACTTCGTCCGCGTGATGTTCATGGTCAGGTGCTTTGGCCCGTCCGCGGTAGCGGTGATGAACGGCAGGTTGACTTCCGTCTGCATCTGCGAGGAAAGCTCCATCTTGGCTTTTTCCGCTGCTTCCTTCAGCCGCTGCAATGCCATGGGATCCTTCCGCAGATCGACGCCCTCGGCTTTTTGGAACTCATCCGCGATGTAATCGATCAGTCGCTGGTCGAAATCGTCGCCGCCAAGGTGTGTATCGCCGTTCGTCGATTTGACCTCGAACACGCCGTCGCCCAGTTCGAGGATCGAAATATCAAACGTACCGCCGCCGAGGTCGTACACGGCGATCTTCTGGCTCTTTCCCTTCTTGTCAAGACCATACGCCAGCGCCGCCGCCGTGGGCTCGTTGATAATCCGCCGCACGTTCAAACCGGCGATTTCGCCGGCGTCCTTGGTGGCTTGTCGCTGGGCGTCGTTGAAATATGCGGGAACGGTGATGACCGCTTCCGATACTTTCTCCCCGAGATAGTTTTCCGCCGCTGATTTCAGGTATTGCAGGATCATGGCGGAAATCTCGGGCGGGGAATAAATCCGATCCTCGATTTTGACCCGTGCCGAGTTATTGTCTCCCGGTACCACCTCATACGGGACTTCCTGGCGTTCACGTTCTATTTCGTCGTAGAACCTGCCCATGAATCGCTTGATGGAAAAAACGGTGTTCGTGGGATTTGTTACCGCCTGGCGTTTCGCCGGAGCGCCTACTACCCGCTCACCGTCTTTCTTGAATCCTACAATGGATGGCGTCGTTCGGCCTCCATCCGGATTCGGAATGACGACCGGTGTTGTCCCCTCCATGACGGAAACCACCGAGTTCGTCGTCCCCAGGTCTATACCAATTATTTTTCCCATATTTTGTTCTCTCCTCCGTATACTGTTTTTTCTGTGTTCATATTCTGATTACTGTAAAGCGCTGTTACTGAATGGTGATCTCAACTTCTTCAGGTTTCTTGGGTTCCGCTTTTTTGATTGTTACTTCCAAGACACCATTTTCAAGCTTTGCCTTAATAGAATTCTTGTCTATTTCCACCGGAATGCTGACAGAGCGCGTGAAGCTCCCGAATGCCCGCTCCATCTTGTAGTACGCCTTTTTATCAAGATTCTCCGGTTGTTTTTTCTCTCCGCTGATGGAAAGAACCCCTTCCTGGAGCGTCAACTTGATATCTTCTTTCCGAACCCCGGGTACATCAAGATAGATGTAAACCAATTCGTCATCATGGACAATGTCCATTCGCGGTGTAAACGATGTTCCGACTTCCACCGAAAATGTCTCTGGAAATTCATCAACGAATTGTTTCAGTCGCTTCGAAAGATTCTCGAATTCTTTAAACGGTTGAACTTGAATCACGGTCATATTACGCCTCCTTTTTATTTATTACACGCACAATCTCTTCCAATTATGCAAGCATTATGCCAGCAGAATAAACGGCAAAAATGAGCTGTATTTGCTAATGTTTTTGAATTAAAACTTGGTTTTACAATCAGCCCCCTGCACATCGACAGGGATTTGTGGCAAAATGACACATCTGTCAGTCTTACTTTTCGTGATAGAATTTTATGTCAAACATCGGTATTTAGACGGGTGCTGATAAAAATCGAATAATTTTGTAACTTGGTTGATTGCTTCATTTGGCCTTAATTTCGTATAGAAAAGCCTTCCCACATATTTTGATACAATCGAGGTTCCGTTCCATGACATGGTAGTGAACATTGAATCAGACATAC
>JALUUP010000208.1 GCA_027021285.1 Bacteroidota bacterium
CACATCGCGGAGGGGACTCACGATCTCGAACTCGTCCGCCGCCTGGAGTCCCGGCCGGTAATCGCCGAGGTCGTCGGTATTGGTGCCGTTGGCGATAAACCTGACGCCCTCGCGCTCCGCCACTTCGAGGCAGTGCGTGTACAGCTCCGTCTTGCAGAAATAACAGCGATCAACAGGGTTCCTGGCGTAATCCTCGTTTTCCAGTTCCCCGGTCTTCACGACAACGTGGCGGACGCCGATTTCCCGGGCCAGTCGCTTTGCTTCCTCCAGCTCGCGCCTCGGCACGGAAGGCGAATCCGACGTAACGGCAACGGCGCGGTCGCCGAGCACGTCGCGCGCCACCTTCAGAACCAGCGCGCTGTCGATTCCGCCGGAAAACGCGACAACCAGCGTCCCGCACCGGCGGACGATCTCCCGGAGCCTGCGGTATTTCTCTTCCAGTGCATTCACCTCGTTTTTCCTCGGTACCAAGGGATCAAGATACGCCTCATCGAACCACCAGGCAACTTCAAGCCCCACAGCGCAAAACGCAGCCCTGAGCGTAGTCGAAGGGCGAAGGCGAAGGGCGAAGGACGAAGTCGCCACGTAGTGTCCGATCCCACGGCCGGTTTCATCTCACCGAAAACTCGACACCCTCAACCGCTCCCGCGATTCGTTTCGTCGCTTCCGGGACATCTCCTGAAACATGGAATCGAATCACGTACCTGCCCGCGTCGCGCAGGGCTTGCCAGTCTCCCAGCGCCTGCGCCTTTTCCAGGACGCCGAAGGTCAAGGTGGAACCGCTCTCCCCGGGGGCATCGGGGATCGGCGCGTCTTCCCGAGGGTCGGTCGTAAGCTGAATGAACAGTCCGCGCCCCGTATCGCCCTTGTGAAGTTGTCCGACCGAGTGCAGGTACCGCGGTCCGAAACCGACCGTAACGGTCAATCCCGTCTTGCGGGACAGCGCGGCGCGCAAGCCGTCGAGAGCGCGAGCGTTTTCGTCGCCCGGCTCAAGGTAGGCCTGGATTGCAATGTAGCTCACGGGCGGATGTTCGGGATCAGCATTCGCGTGTTCCAGCAACGCCCGGATCCCGTCTTCCAGGTCCCGGCACGGGGCGTCGGCGTACAGCGCGATGCCGTCCGTTTCGCACGCCGGTTCCTGCGCGGGTAGCGTTTTCGTGCGCGTGTATTCTTCCACCAGCGCGCGTGCCCGCTTCTTCGACGCCTCGACGTTGGGTTGATCGAAAGGGTTGACCCGCAAAAAGAAACAGGCCACGGCGGTGGCGAATTCCCAGCGATAGAATTCCGCGCCGAGGTCCAGCTCGTCCCGCACCACCAGCCCGAGCGCCGGGATGTCGCCCGCCGACACCACCCCGCGAGATTGCCCGTCCGGTTCACCGGCCAGCCGGCAGCTCACACGGATGCGGTCCTCGATCATCATTCCCTCGTGAACCCCTTCGCCATAAACGGGCAGGATTCCCGTGCCTTCCTTTCCCGTGCTCTCCGCCACCAATTGTTCCACCCAGGGAGCCACCGGCCTGAAACGTGGCGAGAAATCCAGGATCAGCTTATCGCGACCCCGCCTCGCCCATGCTCCCATGTACGCACCGAGCCTAGCGCCGGGATTTTCGCGGGCGTCATCCTTCAAACACAATTCCCGCATGCCGGCCGCGCGCCGGAGCGCTACGTCGATGTCAACACCGATGAGCGCGGCGGGCACGAGTCCGAAGAACGACAGAGCCGAGTACCTTCCGCCGATGTGCGGATCGTTGAGAAAAACACGGCGGAAGTCCAGCTCGCGGGCGATGCGCTCCAGGGCGCTGCCCGGGTCGGTAACGGCCGCGAAATGTTCGCCTGCGGCATCACGCCCGACTTCTTTCACCGTTTCCGTGAAGAAATACTTGAACAGCGACAGTGTCTCCACCGTGCCCCCCGACTTGGTGGACACGATGTACAGTGTTTCCGCGGGAGGAAAAGCGCGGCGCCGCTTGAGAACCGCCGCCGGATCGGTGGTATCGAGAATGGCCAGTTCCGGGAAACCGGGCCTCGTCCCGAACACGTTGCGAAACACCTCGGGGGCCAGGCTGGAACCTCCCATGCCCAGCAGCAGGACGTTCCGTATTCCACCATTCCGCACCTGCTCCGAGAATTCCAGGATTTCCCCTGTCCGACCGGCCATGTCAAGCGGACTGTCCAACCAGCCGAGCCGGTTCGTGATTTCTTCCGGCGAGGGCTTCCAGACCGTGTGATCTCGGTCCTTTATCCGGGCTACGATACGCTCGCTGTTCAGCGTCTCCAGCGCCGAAGCCAGGAATGCGTCAAAATCACTTTCAGGGGCGCCTTGTTTCATATCCTGCATAATTGTGTAAATCTCCTTTTCATGAACGGATCTAATTCGTTGTACCCGTTGCGTTTAGCGGCGGTTCTTTGAAATACAGCGTATCCATTGGACAGACGGTAACGCATATCCCGCACCCGATGCAGGAACTCGTTCCATTGTCCAGGACATCCTGCTTCATGGCGTAACTCATGACGTCGATCCCGACCTGGCAGTTCCGCGAGCATTCGTAGCAGCCGATGCACTTGTCGTTGCTGTAAATGTGGAATCGGCTCCACTTCAACCTGGTGAACGACGCGGAGAATATGTGCATCAGCCTGGCCAGGGGGCACCAGTACCGGCACCATATTTTACCCCCGAGGAAAGGATACAGTGTCACGGGAAGGATACCCACCAGCCAGATGTCGGCCAC
>JALUUP010000209.1 GCA_027021285.1 Bacteroidota bacterium
TTTCGTTTTGCTGTATTTCTCCCGCAGGGACATGAGCACCGGCATGCGGGATTCGGCCCATTCGATTTTCTTCCGGCCCGCAGCCGCCAGGGAGAGATCTTTAACTTTGAAATTTTTCTGTTTTTTAGCCATGTACACTTTCTCTAAGTAAATGGATGGAACGTTTCATGTGTGTGACGGAGCGTAGCGTCCTGCGACAATCCGCGCCCTCGTTCAGTCCCGGCGGTCACAGCCCTTTCTTGAAGAGGGAAACGAGATCGAGCTGTTCCCATGTGAACTCCGCCTCTTTTCTTCCGAAGTGACCGTACACGGAAGTCTTCTGAAAGATGGGACGCTGGAGCTTGAGGCGAGTGATGATGCCGTTGGGAGTGAGGTCGATGTTCTTTTCGATGAACGAGGCGATTTCCTGGTCCGAAATGTCGCGGGCGCTCCCGTTGGTATCGACGAAAATCGAAACCGGTTCCGGAACACCGATGGCGTAGGAAAGCTGGATGAGGCATTCGTCGGCCAGGCCGGCCGCGACGATGTTCTTCGCCAGGTGCCGGGCGGCATACGCGGCGCTGCGATCGACCTTTGTCGGGTCTTTTCCGCTGAACGCCCCTCCGCCGTGGGGCGCCTTGCCCCCGTACGTATCGACGATGATTTTCCTCCCCGTCAATCCCGAGTCGCCGTGCGGTCCGCCGATTTCAAACCGTCCCGTAGGATTTACGTAAACCTTTGTTTTCCGGTCGAGGTAGCGCGCCGGGATCACTTTCTTGATCACCTGCTCGATGACGTCCTCGCGGATTTTCTTCTGGGAGACGTTGGGCGCGTGCTGCGTCGAGACGACAACAGTATGGACGCGGACGGGCTTCCTGCCCTCGTACTCGATTGTCACCTGCGACTTTGAATCCGGACGCAGGTACGGCATCGGGGAGTTCCTCCGCTTGCGAATAACGGAAAGTTTCCGAACCAGTTTGTGGGCAAACATGATCGGCATGGGCATCAGCTCGGGGGTTTCCCGAACGGCGTACCCGAACATCATCCCCTGGTCGCCCGCACCCCCTTTGTCCACACCCATCGAAATATCGGGCGATTGCCGGTGAATGTGGGAAGCCACCCCGCAACTGTCGGCGTCGAAGCGCATGTCATCATCGGTGTACCCGATGTTGCGCACTACGCGCCGCACGATATCCTGGACGTCCACGTAGCCCCTAGTCGTGATTTCCCCTCCCACGAGAACAAATCCCGTCGTAGTGAAACACTCGCACGCAACACGT
This sequence comes from Bacteroidota bacterium, assembly GCA_027021285.1. GTDB lineage: Bacteria > Bacteroidota > Ignavibacteria > SZUA-365 > JAADGX01 > JAADGX01. The sequence continues at coordinate 1,260 of JALUUP010000209.1, forward strand.
GATGACTTGTCCTGGCGCAACAGTTCATCCAGGACGGCGTCGGAAATCTGGTCACAAATTTTGTCGGGGTGACCTTCGGAAACGGATTCAGAGGTAAATAATGTTGACATATCTATCCTGCATGTTCATGGGTTACGAAAAAATGTGGATCTCTGTGGAATCTCCGGCGTTCAGCCGTGAGAACCGGCCGTTAACGGAGGCATTGTTTCCGATGAGGGAAGCATCGAGGAGGCTGGCGCGGACGCTGGCGTTTTCCGCCACGATGCTGTCCCGGATGATCGAATTCTCCACAACCGCTCCCGCAGCCACCGTAACGTAGGGACCTATGACCGCGTTCTCGACGTGCGCCCCTGCATCGATGTACACGGGTGGACGGATGACAACGCCCGGTATTTCCGCTTTGTTCCCCGCTTTCTCCAACAGGATGCGGTTCGTTGCAAGCACGGTCTCCGGCTTTCCGCAGTCGTACCACCCCTCGACATCGAACGTAGTGAAAACCTCTCCCCGCTCGATCATAAGTTGAAGCGCATCGGTCAACTGGTATTCACCGCGAGTCTTGATATCGCGGTCGATCAAATCCTGGATGGCATCTTTCAGGAGTTGTGTATTCCGGATGTAGTAGAGACCAACCAGCGCCAGGTTGCTGACAGGCGCGTCCGGCTTTTCCACCAGCTTCGTGATGATGTCTCCATCCTTGACAGCGACTCCGAAGCGCCTCGGGTCTTCCACGTATTTCACGCCCAGCGAGCTGGCTTTGCCGGACAGCACCGGGGCCAGGTTCACATCGAATATCGTGTCGCCGAGAATGATCAATACCGGCTCGTTATCAAAGGTTTCACGGGCGACGTGAATGGAATGCGCCAGTCCCAGCCGTTCATGCTGCGTGATAAAATCCAATTTGACCCGTTCGTATTGTTCGCGCAGATACGTTTCAATCATCTCGCCCAGGTGCCCCACCACGATTGTCGCCTCGTCCACGTCTTCCTCGATGAGCTTGTCCATGATATGGGAAATGATCGGTTTTCCGGCCACGTTCAACAGAACCTTCGGAGTGGAATAGGTATGAGGACGTAACCGGGTCCCCACGCCGGCTACCGGAATAATCGCTCTCATCGGGTTTGAATGGGAAGAGTCACGGGAAACAGTATTCTATCCATTATTTTCAGGTATTTCTACGAAAAGCGGCCACGTTTCATGGCCGGTTTGTGAGCCACCCGCCGGACTCGAACCGGCGACCTGCTCATTACGAGTGAGCTGCTCTACCAACTGAGCTAGGGTGGCCTGCGTTGTGCTCCAAACCAAGCACAGCATTTCAATTTACATACCAGTAAGCCTAAAAACAAATGACGACCATGTATCCGGACCTGTGTACAGCACGTGTTCGATTACCGTCCCAGGATCACATCCGCTTCTTCCGGTTCGGTCATCTTCTGGCCGCGGCTTCGTTGCC
>JALUUP010000210.1 GCA_027021285.1 Bacteroidota bacterium
CAACAAGCCCGGCGATTAACAAACGTAACATCCTTGAGGTATGAAAGCATTTCTTCTGGCTGCAGGATTGGGAACACGCCTTCGTCCTCTTACCGACACAATACCAAAATGTCTTGTGAACGTCTGTGGGAAACCGATGCTGCAATGGTGGTTGGAACTTCTTGAATTCCACGGAATTACGGACGTTTTAGTAAATACGCATTATCTCCCGGACCAGGTTGAATCTTTTCTCGCGGGTTATTCATCGAAGATGGAGATTCACACCGCGTTCGAACCGGAGCTTCTTGGCAGCGCAGGGACCATCCGGGCAAACCGGGATTTTGTATCCGACGATGAGCCGTTCTTTATTTGCTATGCGGATAACCTGACGAATATCAACCTTGCCGCTATGTTGACGACTCATGCGGGTTCAGGAGCCGTGCTGACCATGGCGTTGAAGGAGATGGATAATCCGTCGAGCCGGGGCATCGCCGTTCTCGACGAAGCGGGTCGTGTTGTGTCGTTTGAAGAAAAGCCCGCATGGCCAAAATCCCGGCTCGCGAACGCGGGCGTGTACGTAGCTTCACCCCGACTGCTGAATGCGATGACAGGGAACACGACCGATATCGGTTACGACTTGATCACTCGCCTGGTTGGCAACATCCAGGGATATCGAATGCGCGAGTACTTGCGGGATATTGGTACGATAGCGTCGCTGGAAGCGGCAGAGAAGGAATGGCCGGTAATACTTGGACAAAATAATTGGATCGGAAAAAAAGTGTGAGGACTTATGTTCAGGGCTGAAAGTCGTGATCTTGAATTATACTGTAAACATGTTCGGGCAATACCATGATTATTTCTCAGACACCTCTCAGAATCAGTCTCGCAGGCGGAGGAACGGATTTTGACGGTTATTCAGAGCCGCACGGCGGCCTGATAATCAGTACCGCCATCGACAAGTACGTTTATGTCATTGTCAAGGAACGGTACGACAACCTCATTTATGTTTCTTATATGCAGAAGGAAATCGTCCGCCATGTTGACGAAATCCAGCATGAGTTGGTCCGGGAGGCGATGAAAAAGACCGGCGTCGATGGCGGCGTCGAAATTTCCATGCTGGCCGACATTCCCTCGGAAGGGAGTGGGTTGGGGTCGTCAAGCAGTTTGACGGTGGGGTTGCTCAACGTGTTGTACATGTATTCCGGGCAACAGGTGCCGGCGGAACAGCTCGCGCGGGAGGCTTGCGAAATCGAGATTGATATCTGCAGGAAACCAATTGGAAGGCAGGACCAGTACATCGCCGCGTTCGGTGGAATTTGTGAAATCGTATTGCAAGGAAGAGAGGTCTCCGTTAAGCATCTTCCAATTTCCGAGGGAGAAAAACGCAGGCTGTGTTCGAACCTTCTTCTATTCTACACCAACACGACCCGGAAATCCGCCACGATTCTCGCCGAACAGCGCACGCGTATCACCTCCACGATTGACTATCTCGATATGATCAAGGGACTGGCTGCTCAAACCAGGGATAGTATCCTCAACCGGGATTATGAGCAGATAGGGCGCTGCCTCGACGAGAACTGGCGGTTGAAGAAAAAGCTCTCGTCCAATGTCTCCAACGAGGAAATTGATGTGATGTACGATATAGCCCGGGCGCATGGCGCGCTGGGTGGGAAGATCGCCGGCGCCGGCGGTGGCGGCTTCCTCTTGTGCTATTGTCCGCGGCACAGGCAGGACGAACTCCGGGACGCAATGAGCCAGTACCGCGAGATGCCGTTTCTCTTCGAACCCGATGGCAGCAAGATTATCTTTAATTATCGCCGTTATAGCTGGAAGTAACAAAGGGAAACGAATCTTCAACAATATTGCTGGAGCGCGAAAGCCCAAAACGACTGCGGATTTTGATGATGGAAGGGGAAGGCGTATTTTCAACAGTGATGCTATTCAGGACGCAATGTGAAGCTCTCTGATTATATAGAACATGTAAGGGGATACGCCCGATCAATACCCGCGGAACGCGTGGAACAAGTCATTGACGCGTTAATGCAGGTCTATGAATCCGGCCGAACCGTTTTCGTGATCGGAAACGGCGGTTCGGCGGCGAATGCATCGCATTTTGCTCAGGATTTGGCAAAGGGCACACTGCGTGATCCGGCGCAAGTCCGGAGGCTTCGCGCGCTCAGTTTGACGGACAACAACAGTTTCATGACTGCCTTGGCAAACGACGAAGGGTATGAGAGTATCTTCGTACAGCAGTTGAAAACATTCGCGCGTCCTGGTGACCTTTTGATTGCCATCAGTGGTTCCGGCAATAGCGCCAATGTTCTTCGTGCAGTTGAATGGGCGCGAGCCAACGGTCTTGTCACGGTTGCCTTCACTGGCTTCGACGGGGGACGCCTTCATCCTTTGGTTGACATCGATGTCCATGTGGAACTCCCGGACATGTGCGTCACGGAAGCCATACATGGGATTTTGTTTCATTTTGTTGCAGAGGAAATAAAACGGCGTATGGCTGAAAGAGAAAAGGGACATTAATGGCAATCCTTTTGTTAGTTCAATAATTAGTACAACGGAATCAAGACAATATGCCTCACAAGATTGCGGTGATAGGAACAGGGTATGTCGGGCTCGTGTCCGGCACCTGTTTCGCGGAAAACGGAAATACGGTTATCTGCGTTGACAATGACGCGACCAAGCTGGAAAAACTCCGGAACAGGGAAATACCAA
>JALUUP010000211.1 GCA_027021285.1 Bacteroidota bacterium
GAGAAAAACCCGAATCTAGAATACTTCGCGAAAAATGACATCGAAGTTTTGCTCCTCACCGACCAGGTGGACGTGTTCACGATCGGTTCCATCCCAGAATACGACAGCAAACAGCTCAAGAGCATCGAGAAAGCGGACATTGATATCAAGGAGCAGAAAGACGATGACGCGGAAGCCCTGTCCGACGAGGAGGTAAAGGAGATTTTCCGCGTGTTCCGGGAGACGCTCGGGGGCAAGGTGGAAGACGTCATCGAATCGAAGCGCCTGGTGGACTCCGCCGCAACGCTGGTCGTCGGCAAGCACGGCCTGGATCCGCACACGGAGCGCATGATGAAACTCATCGACAAGGATTTCAGCTCCTCGAAGAAAATCCTGGAGATAAATCTGCGGCATCCGCTGATCAGAAACCTGGCCCGGTTGAGCCTCGCCCGCAAGGACGACGAGTTCGTGAAAAACAGCGTGCTGCAAGTGTACGAAGGCGCCTTGCTGATCGAGAGCAATCTCGAATCCCCCGAGGAATTCGTCCGCCGCATGACGGATATCATGGTGCGGGCAAGCGCGACAAAGGAATCCTGAGCGCGGTTCTTCCGGTTGCGTAATTCCTCCGTTCTGCCTAACGTGCGGACACGGTTTTCGCCACGTTCGGGAGAGATCTGATATGCGGTGGTTTCTTGTTTTTTTCGTGGGATTCCTTCTTTCTTTTCACGCGTTTTCGCAGCCGTCGGAGTACCAGCCTCGCGGCGTCAAATCCTACCTCGTCAACTACGGCGCCATCAACGGCGACAGGTACCTTGCCACGTTCGCGGCGCGCCGCTTCGTCCTTCTCGACGAGGCCTCGTCGCGCGACATCAACCTCGTGCGACGCGTCAACCCCGGAATGCCCATCCTGCACTACAAGGACATCGTCGCTCTTCACGACAATCGCGCGGAGTTCGAAAAGGTCAACCGGGACGAAGCGGCCTTCCTCCATTCTTCCGAACCGTCATCGATGACCGTTATCATGCGAAGGGACACGGTGCGCATGTACTGGCTGCCCGACCGCCGCCGGCTCGATATCGTCGGGTACCGCCTGTACTGGTCTTTCGACTCCACCGGAGCCGGCCAGCCGATCATCGATTCAGTTATCACGGGCACTACTTTCTCCGCCCGGCTTCCGAAGCACGCGTCATGGGTCCGCGTGACAACCGTTCTCCGGGACGGCGCCGAACTTCAATACGGGTATTCCGTCCGGCGCACCGGGACCGTGGCATCGGGACCGGCGCTCGCTCTCAGGACGCTCAATGCGCGACGAAACGAGACAGAGGTTCGCATCACCGTCGCCGCGGAACTCGTCAACGATATCACGCCTGACTCTGTCGTGCTGGTGTGCGACGTCAACCGGAACAACAAGCTGGACACGCTGGGCGAACGAACGGTGATGCTGAAAACGGGCCGGCGTTACAATGCGGAGATTGCCGCGCCTGTTTCCGGCCGGACATTCGGCGGGTATGAATGCATCCTGCTGGTTTACCTCAATGGCGCGCGTTCCATCTTCCCGGCAAGCGGTTCGTACACCACCAACATCAACAACCGGCTCAAGCATGATTACTACGGCTTTTACGTCATGAAAGTCGGGAGCAGTACGTGGCGGCAGTCCTATATCGAGCAGGTGTTGAAAAGCTTTTCCGAGCGCGGGTACAGCGGCCTGTTCGAGGACGACTGCTGGTTCCGCGTGCGTCCTTGGGGCGTGGACGCTTTTCCCCCGTGGGATTACAATGACAAAGGGTGGGAGAAGGACCTCTATGTTTTCATGGATTCCATCAAGCTGAGGATCGCGCCCCGCCCCGCGGTGTTCAACGGCCTTTCCTCGTACTCCCTGAGCCTGCTGCCGCACGCAGACGGGGGCATGACGGAAGGGTTCGGGTACACCCACTGGTCCGGCTACGTTACCGGGAGTTCGTGGAAACGCCAGTGCGACGCGGGCCTCGCGGCGCAGCACGAGTATAGGAAATTATGGCTTCCCCTGGGTGGTGCCCCGTTCGACGATCCCATGGCCCGCATGTACGTGCTCGGCAGTTACCTGCTCGTCGCCGACAGCCTGAGCATGTTCGCCAACGCCACCAACTACCAGGAGTTCTCTCATTTTCCCGAGTTCGACATCTCCCTGGGACGTCCACTCGAATCGGCGGAGAAAAGCGTGGAAGAACTGGAACGCCGTTCACAGCCGGGCAACATCGCGTACTACGTGCGGGAGTTCGAGAACGGCACCGTGGTGGTAAACCCGCATCCTTCCGCGCCAGTTGTCTTTCCGGAAGCGAACGGGAAGCGTTTCATCGTTCCCGTTGGCGGCACGACCGTAAACGGCGGAATCCTGCGCACCCGGTTGTCCAGCGACACCATCGCCCCCCGCACGGCGCGCATTTACCCGGGAAAAAACGCAGTCGCGGTGCTGGCTTCCCCGGTCATCGATTCGATCGTCGTTTCGCCATTGCCCGCGCCCGCCGACGGCCAAACACGCATTACCATGCGGGCTCGCGCACGCGACACGAGCAGTTCTGAATTCCATTCCGATACCACAAAACCAATGTGGATCGCGGCGGACCTCGGGGAACTCGGCGGACCGAAAGAACTCCGGCTCGACATCGAAGGGACGTGGCGGTTCGGGAAAGCACACTGGTACTCGGGTTCGTTCACCGTCCCCGTGGGAGCC
>JALUUP010000212.1 GCA_027021285.1 Bacteroidota bacterium
GATCCGAGGAGGCGTTCACGGAACTATATGCCCGTCATTCCCCCCTGGTGATGGCCTATTGCTTGCGGGTGCTGGGAACCACGGACAAGGCGCAGGATGCTTTCCAGGAGACATTTCTCCGTTTCTTTAACAGTGCCGAAGCGGACCGCAACATGATCAACGTCCAGGGCTACCTTATCCGGATTGCACGAAATCATTGCCTGAACCTGATACGCGATGAACGAGAAACCGTACCACTTGACGAAATGCACATGCCGATCCAGGAGCAGGCGCCGGAAAAACGGGAATTACTCAACCTTATTACAACCGCGTTGGAATTGTTGCCGTTTGAATACCGCGAAGCTTTCGTCTTACGCATGTACAACGGGTTCACGTTCGCGGAGATCGCCGACATCGTGGACGCCAGTATTCCCACGGTTAAAATCCGGGTGTACCGCGCAAAGCAAAAACTTCGATCTATTCTCGCCCGGTACCTGGTGGATATCGATGAGCAATTTTGATATAAGCCGAATTACATAACCGAGATGATGCCATGAACCATTCAGAATTATTACTCGAATTTCTCGACGGCGACCTGACCCCGGACCAGGAGGATGCACTCTTCTCCGCCCTCGCGTCCAACAGCAATCTGCGGAAGGAAATGAAGGACCATCTGGCGATTTCATCCGCCATCCGGGACGACGTGGAAGCGTTCACCCCGCCAGTCGAGAGCACGAGGCATATCTTCTCCACGCTTGGGTTCCAAGCCATTATTCCCTCGGCCCAGTCTCCCATTACGGCGACAGGAATCCCGTTCCGGCGCTATATCCTTTCCGGTTTGCTGGGAGCGCTTGTTACCGCCGTATTTTTCTGGTTCTTTTTCCCTATCACCGGTTCGCAGAAACAGGACTTCGTGGCATCCATCCAGCACGACCAACGGTTCACTACACCGTCATTATTCATGATGGCACACCACAAACTGTCCCGCGATCAACAGATAACCCCGGTGTCAACTCTTGCGAACAACGCTACAGAAAGAGGGTTGGCGTCGAACGTTTCCCCCCACCCACCTGCCCCGGCAGAAAAGGCGAGGGACCAGGCACTGGCTCCGAAACCGGTGGCTTTCGCAAGAGACCGGGCGGTGCGGCTCTCGGAAGGAATCGACATCAACACGTTTAACGTCAATCATGACAAACTGGATATCGAACCCGTAACTGGAAGAATAGAAGAAATCGGATTTTTCGATCTCACCGGCTCTCGACGCAGCACGCGCATGAACCTGGTGCTGATGATGCGCGGATCGGAATCGCGCGCCCTCCCTATCGGGGCGTTGCCGGCGGGGGCTAATCCCTGGTTTAACGACATTGCAATCGGCGCGTACTATGGCCTGTCATACGAACACCAGGTCGGCGTGGAGATCGGTTACGAAGCCTTCGGCAAGAAATACACGATCAACGGCGAAAACGGATTGCTTGAGCGGCAGAGCTATCCCGTGCTTCCCTGGATCGGCGCCGTGTACCGGTATTCTGCACGAAGCACAGGGAAATTTTACCCATACGGACAGATTCTCTTCGGCGGCACGCGGCTCGGCCCGCTGAGCAAAGGCATCATCGGCGTCAGCTATTCACCCGATTCGCGTACGACGCTTTCTTTGGGCCTAGAGGGAAGCCTCTTCATGTACCGCAACCAGAGCAAGTGGGTCTCCAGCTCCAAGGCGGGAATTACGTACGGGATTGCTATCCGGGTCCTGGATTGACACGAGTATAACATTACGGAAAACACTGCTTGATCAGCGGATCCATGGCTGACAGGCGCCGACCTCCTGTCGTCACGCTTTTTGAATATCAGTGGTAGAGCGTTCGCATGAAAGCAATTTTCGTGGCAATGGCAGTTATTTTCATCATTGCACTGCCCCCACCTGTGACCGCGCAACATGTTTCATCGAAGAGCGCTACTCCCCGGAAAATCTCCATCAACGACGACTATAATTTCTTCGACGTCAACAACATCAAGATGTGGCTGTCGAACAATGGCGACATCTCATTCAATCCTTTTACCAACGCCGCAGGATTGGAGTGGCCCAAGGGATCAGGTAAGACGGTTGTTTTTGAGGACGGACTCGTAATCGGCGGCCTTGTGGACAGCATGATTCATATCTCTGCTTCTACGTACAGGCATGGATTCCAGGCCGGAAAGATTCTGCCCGACGGCACGGCCGACAATCCGGACAACCCGCGATACCGCGTGTACAAGGTGACACGGATGACTGAACAGGATTTCACGCAGTTAGACGACGATCAGCGGGAAATTCTGAAGCGGGACTTCCTGGAATGGCCGGTGGAGGACGGCGCGCCGTTTTTCGACGCAAACGGAAACGGCGTCTACGACCCGGATTTCGATGCGTGGCTGAAGGATAATTCTTCTTCCGACTCTCCGCTGTTGGTGGGCGACCAAATATTATGGTACGTCTCCAACGACCTGGACGAAAAACGTTGTCGATATGCCTATGGAACTCCTCCCACGGGACTCGAAGTCCAGGTTACAGTATGGGGATATCATATCAACCGGGATCACCCCATTGATAACATCGTTTTTGAACGATACCTCATCATCAACAAAAGCGGCAAGGACGTCCGTAATTGTTACATCTCGAAATGGATCGATCCTGACATTGGTGACGCAAACGACGATTACTGTGGCGTTG
>JALUUP010000213.1 GCA_027021285.1 Bacteroidota bacterium
CATCGCCCGTGAGCACCACGCAGCGGACCGCCTCGTCGGTCTCCGTTTCCAGAATCACCTGGTGAAGTTCCCGGACAAGGGCGTCGTTCATCGCGTTCCTCTTTTCCGGCCGGTTGAGTGTGACGGTGCGGATGCTGTCGCGATCTCGAACGGCTATCACTTGGTATGGCATGTCGTGTTCCTCCGTGCTTTGCTCTCCGGCAATATAGGAGGAGGCGGGATTGATTGAAAGCGCCGGAATAGCAAAAACCGGACGCTGCCCACCTCCAGGCACGCTCCAATACCTGGCAATGATGCAGCACCCGGCTTTGCATTTTCTGTCGCCGGGTCAATCCCCGGCTGAATCTCCCGTTCGCTTTTTCCCGTTGCGGCCATTGTTCCCGTTGTCTCGTTGCTCCAGGAACCGGTTGAGAGCGGCAAGTTCGAAGTCGCCGTACGAAAACAAGGCGCCGTTGACGACGAGGGCGGGTACCGTGAAAATCCCGCTGTCCCGGAACGCCCCGGGATCGTCGTCTCGCGAAATGATACGGACCCGTGCTTCCGTGCGTGAAACGTCCAGGGTCTTGATCTTGTTCACCGCTCTCGAACAGGCGGCGCAGTTGCCGGCTATGTAAAGTTCAATGATGTTCACGTTCTTTCCCGGTGTTATTTCGCGGCGGTATTGCCGCGGGTTGTCTTGAATCAAGGTAGCAGAGGCGCGGTTCGCATGCTGTCCCCACGGTGACAATTTTTGAAGGTTTCTAGTTGCGGGATGGCGGATCTTGTGATGAGGGTGCAGGAAGGAACGTTTGTTCAGCGAAGTTTTTCGAGGTCGGGGATGCGGATGGATTTCCGGTCGAAATCGATCAATCCCTGGCTGCGGAGGTCGTTCAGAATCGTCGTGGCGGTCTGGCGGCTGGTGCCGGAGAGCTCGGCGATGTCCTGGTGGGAAAGGATCCCGGGGATCGTGATGTGGCCTTCCTTGATCTTTCCGAATTCCTCCGCCAGGTGAACGAGAAGTTCCCTGACCCTGGTAGCAGAATCCTTGAAGACGAGGCTCTCGACCCGTTCCTCGAATTTCCGCAACCGCAGGCCGACCCGGCGCACGATCTGGAAATTCAGGGATGGATTCCGCTCGACAAGGGCAGTGAAATCGTTGCGGTTCAATGTGCAGATGAGCACGTTGTCCAGCGCCTCGGCAATCTCGTTGCGCGGCGTTCCTGGATCCATTTCCACGAGCTCTCCGAAAAGTTCTCCCGGTCCAAGGATGTCGAGGATGATTTCTTTTCCCTCCTCGTTGATGCGGCTGAACTTGACGTGTCCTTCCTTCAGAAAGTAGATGTTGTGCGAAGGAGAGGCCGGGAAGTAAATGATGTCCCGCTTCGAGGTTCGGTGCATCTTGGTCATGGAAGCAAGGTCTTGAAGTTCTTCCTCGGGAAGTTCCTCGAACAGGTTGAAATTCTTCAGGTACCAGAAGGATGATTTATCTTGGGCCATGTCGGTAATCCTTTTCGGTGAATGCTGCGCGTCGGGACATACAATCGTTTGCATCAATATAACATTCTTGTAAACACAACGAGTAAGTAGATAGGTTCCTTTTCTCGAATTCCAGGCAAGTTATTCATCGATGGTATCGATGGGACGGGAGGAAACGATCGCCCGCGGCCCCCCGGCAGTACGTTCGATGAATGCGCCCTGACGGCGGGCTATATTCTGATATTGCCTAATTTCGAGGATGATGCTACATTACGTTTTCCGGTTGGGGCCCTTAGCTCAGTTGGTTAGAGCAACGGACTCATAATCCGTCGGTCGTAGGTTCAAGTCCTACAGGGCCCACTCAATGATCCATCTGGCGAGAAAAATTGCGCGTGCCGGTGTGCGCGACGCGATTACGCGCGACGCGATTCATCCCGGAAATACTCCTTTGCTTTCTGGAGGACGTTCCGGTGAAGGAGAAGAGTGGAGATAACAGTGGGAATAGCCATGAGTCCGAAGGCGATATCCAGGGTATTGATAACCAGGCTCATCGACCATACGGCGCCCCCGACGATCAGGACCACGAATAGCACCACGTGTAAGGAAGCGGCGCGGTTCCCGGTCAGGTAGAGAAAACACATCTTGCTGTAGTGGGAATATCCCAGCATCGTGGAGACGGCGAACAGCACGATAATGACGGCAAGGAGTGTCCTGCCCGCCGGGCCGAGCGCCGATTCGAAGGCCATTAGCGTGATGGAGATGCCTTTCATGTCGTGCGTGAACGCTCCCGTGGCGAGAATGGCAAGGCCGGTCGCGGAGCACACGAGGATCGTGTCGATGAGCGGACCCAGCATGGCGATGAGACCTTCGCGGATGGGGCTGGCGTTTCGGGCCTGGCCGTGCGCCATCGGCGCGGTGCCGATACCCGCTTCGTTGGAAAACGCCGCCCGTTTCACGCCGTTGCCGATGACCGTGCTCAACGCCATGCCGGTTGCCCCGCCCAGGGCGGACCTGCCGGTAAAGGCGTGCTGGAATATCTGCCCAAAGAGGAACGGCACCTTTTCCCAGTGCATGAACAGGATGATGAGGACGGAAACGAGATACACCCCGCTCATGACGGGAACAATGATGCCCGCGGCGGTTCCGATCCAACGGATGCCGCCCTGGATGATGGCGAAAACAAAGACGGCGGATACGATGCCGGTGACCCAGGGATC
>JALUUP010000214.1 GCA_027021285.1 Bacteroidota bacterium
CCCGCGCTCCAGATTCTCAATGTCCTGATCGAGATGGTGCCGTTCAATTCCGAGGCCCTCGAGCGCAGAGGCATCGTCTATAACAACCTTGGACAGTACAGAAACGCCCTCGAAGATTTCGAGAAGGCGGAGCTGCTCAATCCCACGGACGTGGATTTGCTCATCAACAAGGGAGTCGCGCTGGACAATCTCGGGCGGCTGGATGAAGCCATCGATTACTACGCCCGGGCGGTGGACCTCGATCCTTTGAGCGAAGAAGCACGGTTCAATCTCGCCGTCGCATTGATGAAAGCGGATAAGGTGGAGCAAGCCGTGGACCTCTTCCGGGCGATTCTCGATGCAAACCCGGAGCACAAGGATGCCTGGTTTGAATTCGCGTACTGCCACGATCTCCTCGACCATTTCCACGAAGCCATTCGCGCCTACGATCGCTACATCGAGCTTTCGCCGTACAGCGCGACGGCGTGGTACCACCGCGGCCTCGTGTATAACCGGTTGGGCGCCCATCGAAAGGCCATCGAGAGCTACGACATGGTCCTGGCCATCGACGAGGGGTTTGCCGCAGCGTGGTTCAATCGCGGCAATTCGTACGCCAGCCTGAACTGGATCCCGGAAGCGATCGAATGCTACACGAAGGTCATCGCCCTGAATCCCGAAGACGTCGACGGGCACTTCAACCTTGCCGCCGCCTACGAGGACATCGGCAAGTACCACGAAGCAATCGAGCAGTACGAACAGGTGCTCGCGCTGAAACCGGATCACGTCGGCGCGCTCATGGGAAGGGGTTCATGCTGGGACGCCGTCGATCAGTTCGATCTCGCGCTCGAGGACTATTCCCGGGCGCTGTCCATCAACGAGCGGAATCCCGAGGTCTGGTATGCCAAGGCCGATACCGAGTACAACCTGGGGTTGTTGAGTTCGGCCCTGGACAGTTATGCCATGGTGACGCGGCTCGATCCTTCCAACGACGAGGCCTGGATGGATTATGGCGAAACGCTCCTGGAATGCGAGCAGTACGTCCCCGCGCGGGAGGCGCTGCAGAAGGTCATCGCACTGCGCCCCGGATGGGCGGATCCGTACTACGTGCTGGCGAAAGTCCTGTTCATCCAGGATCACCGGGAGGAGGCCATGGAGGCGCTCGCCATCTGTTTCGCCCTCGACCCCCGGATGCGGGAACGATTCGAAACGGAATTTCCCGGGGTAAAGGGGTTGCGCGAATTCATGGAGCTCTTCCAGTAACACGTCGCGCACGCGTTTTTCCACATCGGTATTCCAAAGGAGATTTCTGCATTGAACGTGTATAGATCAACGGTGGCTCTTGTTCTTCTCGTCGCCTGCTCGCTGTTCGGCGTCGCGGGTCCGGATACGGATTCCGGGCGCGTCGAGTGGAAGACGTTCGGCGAGGCGGTCAAATCCGCCCGCGCCTCGGGCAAACTCATCATGGTGGACGTGTACACGACCTGGTGCGGCTGGTGCAAGAAGATGGACAGGAGCACGTACGCGGACGAGAAGGTCGTCGATTATCTCGGCAGGCATTTCGAAGCGGTGAAACTCAACGCCGAATCCAATCGGCGGCACGAGTTCCAGGGAAAATCCTACACGGAGCGGGAGCTGGCAAAGGGCTTCGGCGCCTCCGGGTACCCGACGACAGTGTTCCTGAGCGCTGACGAGAAGTTCATCACGGCCGTTCCCGGTTACATGGATGCAAAAACGTTTTTGCTCGTTCTCGAATACATCAAGGATAAACGGTACCAGGATGTATCCTGGAAGGAATTCGTAAAATCGAAAGAACCGTGAAACAGGGGCCCGGTGATACGTCGCTTTCCTGGATGGCGCTGGCGGTCGGCGGCTTCGCCTGGTGCGGTCTTATTATTCTTTCGCCGTTCTTGCTTGCCTCGTCCGCGCCCGGGGGCGCTGAAACCGGGTTCCTGCTGCGCGTGTTCTTCTCTCCCGTGTGCCACCAGGAAATCGCCCGGTCACTCTCGCTGTGGTCAAAGCCGCTGGCTGTCTGCGCCCGCTGTACCGGGATTTACGCCGGCTTCACGCTGGCCGTCTTTGCGTATCCCGTGGTCCGCGCGCGGTGGTCGCAACCGTTGCGCTTGCCGGGACTCGCGGCGTTCCTCGTGCTCACCGTCCTGGATTATGCGGGGACCCTGGCCGGTATCTGGGAAAACACCGCGTTGAGCAGGCTTGCGACCGGACTTGTGGCCGGCGCCGGACTCGGTCTTTTTCTTACCCCCGCCTGGATTGCACTCTGGAGGGGATCGCCATACACAAAACCTCATGTTTCATTTCCCGCATCCAGAAAACTATGACTGACATGTCGAACGTGACGGTTCCCGAACAATATCCGGCAGCCAGGCCGAGCAAACTTGTGCCCGTTCTCATCGGCGGGGTCGCCATGGCATTGATAAGCAACATTCCCTTGCTGAACCTCGTCAACCTGCTTTGCTGCGCGGGCATCATGGGAGGAGCGGTCCTGGGCGTTTTCTTTTACCAGCGGAGTTTTCCCGCGGGCCTCGCGTTCACCGTGCGCGACGGGGTCGTGATCGGTGTCCTGGCCGGTCTCGTGGGCGCGCTGCTGAACCTGGCCGTGTTCGCGATGGAGATCCTGGCCGCGAGCGATTTGTCCGTGTCGTTCCAGATCGCCTTGAACGAGATCGAACAGCA
>JALUUP010000215.1 GCA_027021285.1 Bacteroidota bacterium
CGATGGACGAAGTCTCCGCGATGGATCGTAAACCGAGAAGAAGAACAAGAAATGCAGCACCCCAGTAAAGTTTGCCTGTAGCGTCATTGAACGACTGAACGGGGTCTTTTGATGATCGTGACATGTCTGTACTCCTTTCTTATCGTGAATTATCATCCCTATCTTCACGGCCTGCACACCTTGCACGGCGTGTACCCGGCGCGTATCGCGCGTTCGCGGCTGCGGAACACAACGACGCAGTTCTTGCAGTCGAAGTACCGGCAGCTCGAAGCGTGGAACTTCTTCGTTTTCTTGTTGCCGTGGTACGTCTTGTCACTGCTTCGCGGAAGGCGTTGTGCCTGGAGGTTCACGGCCGTCACAAAAGCTTTCGGGATGTTCATACCGTCGCGCGTGAACGTGGTGGTGATCGCTGCGCGGCTTGTCGTTGTGGCGAGGAAACGGGTTGGCGCCGGAGCGTATGCCCGCGATGAAACCGGCAAAGCCAGCGCGAGAAAGAACAGGAGCCGTGGAATGATGGAAGCTGACATCGTGAACCTCCTTTTCCGGTCAGGATGAATTCGGGTTCGAACTGTATTCGATCTCTCAGAAATCATGCCATAACTAGTTCTTCCGATTTTCGGGCTCGCTGGCGAATGATGGCTCGCCGGACGTGAACATCAATCACGGTTGTGTGCGCGATATTCACGATAGGATGAGCCCCGGACGCGAGCAATGCCACGGGGCGAAACCCCAACCTTGAATTTCCTCCCCTGCATGTGTACTTTACACCTGCCCGAAGATGTATTGCGAATCCTGGATATGCGCAAAGCATCTTCGAGGCATCGTGGCGCTGAACGGAGTCGAAGCGCGAAGGACGCAGCAACATCACACGAAACCCAGTCATTAAAGGGAAACCATGGTGAAATTATCCGTTACATTGCCGGTCCTCGGCCTGATCCTGCTCATGGCGTTCGTGAGCGGGTGTTCGAAAGGAGAATCGGCGCAGGACCTGTTCACAAAGGCCCAGCAAGCCCTTTCGAGGCAAGACACTACCGCCGCATTGGCGAACCTGAATGCCATCCTCGAAGAATATCCGGATTCCGCTACCGCTCCCGCCGCGCTGTACTTCCTGGCCGGGCTGGAGCAGGGCACGGGTGCGGAACTGGAAAAAGCCGTCGGTCACCTGGAGCGCATTATCAACGATTACCCGGAAAGCGAGGAGGCGCCGAAGGCCATGTTCCAACTCGGCTTCCTGTACGCCAACACGATCCACGACCTCGACAAGGCGGAGAAGTACTACCGGGAATTCCTGGACAAGTATCCGGATAACGAGCTGGCGTCTTCCGCCCGCTTCGAACTCGATCACCTGGGCGAAGACCCGAACGTCGTGCTCCAGTCCATCCTCGCGGATTCAACCCGCCTCGCGGATCAATAGGATCGCATGAAAGACGCCCGCGCCTATCTTCGCCCCGAAGTCGTCTCGCGCCTCTCCTCCATGGAGTTGCGCGCGCGCCTGGTGGTGGAGGGATTCATCACCGGCCTGCACAAGAGCCCGTACCACGGTTTCAGCGTGGAGTTCGCCGAACACCGCCAGTACATGCCCGGCGACGAGATCCGCCGCATCGACTGGAAGATCTACGGCCGCACCGACCGCTACTACATCAAGCAGTTCGAGGAAGAAACCAATCTGAAGTCCTACCTGCTGCTGGACGCGAGCCGCTCCATGGCCTACAAGGAAGAAGGCGCGGTAACCAAGCTCCAGTACGCCTCGTACCTGTCCGCCGCCCTCGCCTACCTCATGATGCGGCAGCAGGACGCCGTGGGCCTCGTGGTGTACGACGAAAAAGTGCGACGATACCTGCCTCCACACAGCACCAAGGCCTACCTCCAGACCCTGCTTCTGGAGCTCCAGGCCACCGTGGCGGAAAACGCCACCGGCACCGCGGCCGCTCTCAACAATATCGCGGAGCGCATAAAGCGGCGGGGGCTGGTCATCGTGTTCAGCGACCTATTCGACGACCCGGCCGATGTGATGGGCGCCCTCAAGCACTTCCGCTACAATCAGAACGAGGTCATCCTGTTCCACATCCTCGACCCGAGGGAACGGAACTTCAACTTCGGGCGGGACGCCATTTTCAAGGACATGGAGAGCGGCGAACGCATCATGACCCAGCCTTACCAGATCCAGCGGGCGTACAAGGAAGCGATTCAGGATTATATTTCATATTTTAAACGACAGTGCCGCGACCAGCAGATCGACTACGTCCTGTTGGACACGAGCGTGCCGTACGACGTGGCGTTGTTGGAGTACCTGAAAAAGCGAAAGCGCATTGGTGGATAATACATGCCGACTCATTGTTTTCATCAATATACAAGAGGTTTACCATGACTTTCTGGCGAAACGCGTTCCTTGTTTCCCTCCTGGGCGCGGTCCTTGTGATCGGTGGATGCAGCAGCGACGACGACAACTCGGTTGAGCCCCAGGATACCACGGCCCCGACCGTTTCCATCAGCTCGCCTACGCCGGGAGAAATTGTCAGCGGCGACCAGATGCTGGTCCTTGTATCCGTGTCCGACGACGTCGGCGTCGTCAAGGTCGAAGTGTACCTGGACGGAGCGACCACGCCGACCGCGACCCTGACACAAAGCCCGTGGCAGTTCACGGTGTCCCTGGCTGGCCTGGCGGACGG
>JALUUP010000216.1 GCA_027021285.1 Bacteroidota bacterium
CGATCACGACCATCGGTTTCGGTCCCGATTCGACCGTGTGGGTCGGCACGCGGGCCGGGCTGGGCAGGTTCGACGGCACGAGCTGGAAGTTGTACGACGGCCGCAACTCGGACCTCCCTCACGCTCACATCACCTGCATGGCATTCGACAGCAGCGGCAACATGTGGGTCGGCACGAGGATAGGGATGGCGGTGTACAACGGATTCGACTGGACGGCCTACTACCGGGGCGTGGGCGACATGCGCGGCAGCATGATCAGCGCGCTGGCCGTGGATGCGGAGGGATACCTCTGGGTGGGACTGGCGAAAGCGAAGAGCTACCACGGGGGTGTGCTGGTCTTCTCCCGCTTCGTCAAGCTGTGGATGGAATACACGGAGGACAACTCCCCTCTTCCCTCCAACGATGTCCGCTCGCTCCTGATCGACGCGGACAAGAACGTGTGGATGGGGACGGCGAAGGGATGGGCGAAGATCGAAGGAGCAATGTGACCGGATCGTCACCAATCCTCAATCCGGGCACGTACAGGAGGGGCGCTGTACTTCCTATCCATTTTGCCACGCCGATCACGTTGTCATTAAACTTCGGCTTTGCGGGCTTGCCGCAAGGAATTGATTGCAAGATGCGTCTCAAGATACCACTGGCGAGTCCTTCAAAGAATCACTTGACTATCCTGAAGGGCTGGAGCTGACGCAATCTTCCAGCTTCCAAAACGAGATAATACATTCCCGAAGGAAGAGATGAAACATCATGTGTTACCACGTTACGACCTATGCTGAGATTGCCATCATAAAACAAGTCAACACGGCGCCCCATCACGGAAAAGAGTGAAAGCGTTACGTGTCGATTCTCCGCACTCTCCCATTTTTCCTTACCAACCTCAACTATGACAGTGATGACGGGGTTCGCAGGGTTTGGGAAAACAGGCTTCAAGCGAATCGTCGGGAACCCGGACGCAATACGGTCGCATGAGCCTTCCAACAGGTAACGGGCCATCACAGTGTCTCCATACTGGTAACAGCACCGGCTCCAGAGCTTGAAACCGAACAACGATGTAAACGCCTCGCGGGAATACTTCGGACGGATGATTTTCCACGTTACAGTAAAAAGCATGGAATCAGAAAGCGATGCCCTGAACCACGCGGGATCAATTACAATGGTGTCTCCCCCGACAACTCTCCATGCATACCTTCTGCCGTCTGACGCAACGATATCCACAGGTTCTAAAAGAGTCGAATCGAACGTTATTTCTCCCTTGACAATGAATGGCTGTGAAAAATAAGCGATTCGTCCCGCTACACTCGTGGTGACAAAACCTGACGTCAATATTTTCCGGGATGTATTGAAGGCCAGAGCCATGGCTTCCACACACTGACATACTTCAATGGAATCCGGTTCGGTAACCACTATGTTTTCACACCCCTGTTTCATAGTCATAGAAACGACATCCAGAGGAACAACCCGGCTCGTGTCGCCAGACAGGGCTAGAAAACGAAGCCCGAACAGTTTCCCTTTCGTTTCATCCGGCATGAAATTGTCCGCCGTGACGCGCACGATGCCGGGACGCGATTCCCTGACCCGGACAATTTTCCCCTGGGTTATTGTGCCCACCGTGACAGCCCGCACGGGATTTAACTCGAGCAAGTCCTTATTATAACGGATTTCCGCATCGAACCGCAGGGGGATCCGCAAAGAAACCGATGGATCAAGGTTGAAATACACTATCCTTGTTTGGCCGGGCGACAAGCGCGCAGGCGCGTCCGTGGAAACACGAAGCGTATCAGGCCGCCAGGGCAATGCTATTAGAGTATCGGAGGCATATAAACGCCCTTCGTACTGGTACTCGATCCGGAACCTCGAAGCCACGGAGTCCGCGCAGGAACGCACATCGAACACCACCGAACAGCAAGGTGAAAAGACACCGCGGGAAATCTCCTCGAAGATAGCCAGAAGCTCGCTCGGCCATTCACCACTGAAATAGCGCCCACCTGTTTCTATGGCAAGACGAATGAGGTCTTGCTGCGGTGCTGTAGTTGCGCCGATGCCAACCGAGTAAACCACAACGTCAAGGGTCTTGGCTTTGAGGATCACGTCATCCAAACTTGCAACACTCATGTTATCATTCCCATCCGAGACAGCCACGAGAACCGCCCGAGCGTTCCTGGCTGCAACGAGGTCAAGTGATTGCATAAGGGCATCGAAGAAAGCGGTGCCGCCGAATGCATTCATGGCATTCAACCGTGCCTTCAACAAGGATTTATCCGAAGTGAAATCCTGAAGAAGTCGTGTTGAGTTGCTGAAAGTGACCAATGCCATCTCGTCGCCCGTTCTCATGCTGTCGACGAGAATACCCGCAGCTATGCTAAGAGCATTCATGCGGGGGCGCATTGAGCCGCTGTTATCAAGGACCTGGATGATGGAAAGGGTTTCCCCGGGTCGGGGACAACGAATTTCATAGTTCAACTCTTGCCCATCTTGGAAGATTTTCAACTTCGTCGAATCAACAAAGATCGTTTTACCTCCCGAGTCAGAAAGACAGAGTTGACCGGATATTGTCGGGAATCTAAGGTAATCCAGTGAAATAAAAGAACTACGTATATTCTGTGATAATGATATTCGACACAACAGTACTCCGAAGAATAATAAAAATAATATGTAACTATATTT
>JALUUP010000217.1 GCA_027021285.1 Bacteroidota bacterium
GGCGATGAGCTGGTGACGCTGTTCGCGGATTACGCCCTTGTGTCGGGGCGGCAATGGCGGGACGGGCGCTGGAGCGCGGGCGCGGTGGTCGAGCCGTTGCCGGGGCTGCGGATTGCCGGGCGATACTTCGACACGGACGCGTTCTCGGCCGCTGTCCAGATCAGCCTCGGCACGTTTGGATATACTGAGCAGGTAAATTCCGAAAGCGGCAGCGACCGCGTGTACAACACGCATTCCATCAGGGTGGGAGCCAGGGATCGCTCGTTTTTGGCCGACCTCATGCCGGGCACGAAGTACGTCAAGTACGACATGAAAAAACCGGTCAAGTACCAGAAGTTTCAGTGGTTCGATAATTCCCGCACCCTCCTGGGCATCCTTCAAGAAATCGACGCGGCGAAACGCGACCCGGCGGTCAAGGGGTTGGCGCTGAACCTGTCCGGTATGAATATCGGGAAGGAATTCCTGTGGGAGATCCGGGAGAAGCTCAAGGAATTCCGGTCGTCGGGAAAAAAAGTTGTCGTCTATATCGATCGCGGCGGCATCAGCGCGTATCACCTGGCGTCGGTGGCCGACAAGATCGTGATGGACCCGTTGGGTACGATCACGCTGGAGGGATTCCTCCTCGGGCGGATGTACGTGAAAGGCACGCTGGAAAAACTCGGCATCGGGTTCGAGGAGTGGAGGTATCTCAAGTACAAATCCGCGAACGAGACCTTTTCCCGCAGCGACATGTCGGACGCCGATCGAGAGCAGCTCCAGGCCATCGTGGACGATTACTACCAACTGGCGAAGGACGACATCTGCGAGGGACGGGGGATCGAGCCGTCGCGGTTTGACAGTCTTGTGAACAACACCATGATCTTCCTTTCGCGCGCGGCCCTGGAGTCCGGGCTGGTGGATACGCTTGGCCGGTGGGATGCGGTTGACAGTGTTATTGCGACACTGGAAGGGAAAAACGCCCGTCTGGTGAATCCCGGCTCCGTGGCTGCTACAGGAGACTTGCCCGATCATCATTGGGGCAGCAAGCCCAGGATCGCCGTGATCTACGCACTGGGCGTCTGCGACATGGACGTGGGGATTGCAGCCAGGAAGCTGGTGAAAGACGTCGAGAACGTCGCGAAAGACGGCAGCGTGAAAGCGGTTGTGCTGCGCGTGGATTCTCCCGGCGGCGACGCCCTGGCTTCGGATATCATCGCTGAAGCAATCAAAAAATGCGGTGAAAAGAAACCGGTCATCGTTTCCCAGGGAAGCGTGGCCGCGTCCGGCGGATACTGGCTCTCGATGTACGGCGATACCATCATTGCCGCTCCCACGACGATTACCGGTTCCATCGGCGTGATCGGCGGCTGGTTCTACAATCTCGACTTGAAGGAAAGCCTCGGCGTAACCACGGACTTCGTCAAGCGCGGCGAGCACGCCGACCTCGGGTTCGGGTTGCTCGGCATGTTGCCGGACCGGAATCTGACCGAAGCGGAACATGCGCGGATAAAGGGGATCATTCTCGACTTGTACAAGGAGTTCGTGGATAAAGTGGCGGAGGGACGGGGACGAACGGCGGAAGGGATCGATTCCATCGCGCAGGGCAGGATCTGGTCCGGGTACGACGGCCTGGACAACGGCCTGGTGGATTTACTCGGGGGTTTGACTACGGCTGTCGATGTCGCGAAACAAAGGGCGGGATTCGAGCCCGGCGACGAAGTTGAAATCGTGGAATATCCCGTTCCCGGGCTGTTTGATCTGAGCCAGCTCTTGGGGGGTCTCGTCGGTTCGGATGTTTCCTTCAGCCGTGATATCGAAAGGAAAATAGAACTTCTGAAATTCATGTTGCGGTACAACGGGGTTCCCATGCCGATGCTGCCCATTTCGCTCATCGATCTCAAGTACTGGCCCCTGACAGGCAACTGAACGATTCACCCGCCCGGTCGAAAACGGGTTATCGGGTTGGAAACAAGGCGGGCGTTTTCGTAGCTTTGGGATCAAGTAATCACGGGGCATCAACAGGACGCGCAATGCTGCTGGAAGACGACCATCTCCCGTTCGAAATAGACGAAGTGTATCACGGCTTTGCCAAGGCAAAGGGAATTCTCCGGTATTCCGACGACACGCTCGTTTTCGAGTTCCAGGTTTCGGACAATCTCCTGGAAGTTTTCAAGTCCAAGGTCAAGACCATACGTGTCCCCATGGCTGAAATCAAGGACATCGTGTTCAAGAAGTCCTGGTTTCGCGCGCGGCTCATCTTCCATTCGCTGCATCTCGGCGCGTTCGAAAAAGTGCCCGGCCATGAGGCCACGCATCTGTCTTTGAAAATCCATCGCCGTGACCGCGCGACGGCGGAAGCGTTTTACCGTGAATTGCGGAAAGCGCTGGAAGACGTTCGCTTGCGCAAGCTGGCCGGGGAGATGTGATGTCGGCCTTCCGGGAATCGCGGCATGACTGATCCACGCGTGATTTCTCCTGAAATTCCCCGCGTCATGAAAGCGGTGGAACTTACCGCGTACGGTTCCTGGGAATCGGGACTGCGCGTGGTGGAGAAAGAAGTGCCCGCTCCCGGTCCGGGCGAAGTGCTGGTGCGCATGACCGCTGCGCCGATCAACCCGGTCGATCTTGCTTTCATCCACGGCATTTATGGTGTAAAGAAAGAACTTCCCGTTGTTCCTGGATTC
>JALUUP010000218.1 GCA_027021285.1 Bacteroidota bacterium
TCTCTGGCCGATTGCATCCCCGCGCCGCTTACCCGTACATTCTTTGCTCCTTGTTGCGACTGTTCTCCTGTTCACCAATGTTTTGCCGGTCACGGTGTTCGGACAGGGGCCCCTCATGCGTTTTCCCGACATCCACGGCGACCTGGTCGTCTTCGTCCACGGCGAAGATATCTGGAAAGTGAAGGCGGCTGGCGGAATTGCCGAACGCCTGACGATCCACGACGGTGCTGAGAGGTATCCGAAATTTTCCCCGGACGGGTCGTTGATCGCGTTCACGGGCGAGTACGACGGGAATGCCGACGTGTACGTGATGGATATCTACGGCGGCAACATCACGCGTGTCACCTATCACCCCGGCACGGACGAAGTCGTCGGCTGGCACCCGGTCAAGAACAAGATCATTTTTCGCTCGACCCGGCACAGCTTCAGCCGCTTCGATCGTCTCTTCATGATCGCGCCCGATGGCACGGGCCTGGAAGAACTGCCGCTGCACGAAGCGGCCCGCGGATGTTTCTCTCCCGACGGGCGGAAGATCGCCTACAACCGGGTTGCCCGCGAACACAGGACGTGGAAGCGCTACCGTGGTGGACTATCCCAGGACGTTTACCTCTATGATTTCGATTCCGGAACGGACAGGAAGTTGACTTCCTTCAAAGGCACGGACCGCCTTCCTATGTGGATCGGAAACAAGATATTCTTCAGCTCCGACAGGGACGGCGTTCTCAACATCTACGTGTATGACCTTGCGACCAGGCAGATCGTCCAGGTAACACGGCACCGGGAATACGACGTCCGGAGACCGAGTGAAGGCGGCAATGCCATCGTGTACGAGTTGGGCGGATCGCTCTGGGTGCTTGACGCGAAGACCGGCGAAACGCGCCGGATTCCGGTAGAGATTAAAAGCGACGATCCCGAGGTGCGGCCCTTTATCAAGAACGTCAGCGGAGATGTCACGGACGTCGATGTTTCACCGGACGGGAGCCATGCTCTCATCGTGGCCCGTGGCGAGGTCTTCACCATCTCGAAAGAATCCGGTCTCACCCGGAACCTGACCAAGGACCCCGGAGCCAGGGATAAAGACGCGGTGTGGTCGCCGGATGGGAAGCGCGTTGCATACCTCTCCGACAAGAGCGGGGAGTACGAAATCTACATTGTCGATCCTGAGGGAAGAGAGGAAGCCGTGCGGTTGACCGGTCACCGGGACGGTTATCGGCATACGCTGCGCTGGTCGCCGGACAGCCGGAAAATTGCATTTACCGATCAAGCCCTGACCTTGTATGTACTCGACGTCGAGACGAAAAAGATCACGCGGGTGGACAAAGCCGAATTCGAAAGCGTTGACGTTTCCCTCGACAAAAAACCGATCTCCGATTACTCGTGGTCGCCGGACAGCCGTTTTATTGCCTACGCGAAGATGAACGGGGATCTCGTGTACCAGGTGTACATCTATTCACTCGAGACCGGCGAGTCGCGTCGGGTCAGCAACGGGTTGTTTCATGATTTCAACCCTGTTTTTTCACCGGACGGACGCCGCCTTTTCTTCATATCGAACCGGCGGTTCAGTCCCACGTACGGCGATTTCGAATGGGAGATGGTGTACAAAAAGGTCGCCGGGATCTATTGCATGACCTTGAGGAAAGACGACGGTCCTCTGTTGCCGCTCCTCACCGATGCCGAGTTGTCGGGAGAGAAGGGCGGAGCGACCGAAAGCAATGTAGGTGCTTCCTCCCGCATCGTTATTGATTTCGATGGCATCACACGGCGCGTTGAAGCGCTTCCCCTCCCCCGTGGCAACTACCGCGACCTGGCCGTGACGTCCACCGACATATTCTTCCGGAACAAGAGCGAGGGGGATTTCAACCGGTTTGAATTCCGCTCGGTCGGGCCGATGGACCTGTATGCGTTCTCGATCGCGGAACGGAAGCAGAAAACCGTAATCAGCGGCATCGACCAGTACAGGATTTCAGCCGATGGTTCATCCATCGCGTACAGGAAAGGCGGCAAGGTCGGCATCATTCCAGCCTCCTCCAGAGACTCCAAGGGTGCTGATCTCGATCTCGGGTATCTGAAAATGCGGTTCGATCCCAGGGCGGAATGGAACCAGATCTTTCTCGAAGCGTGGCGAATGGAGCGCGACTTCTACTACGAGCCGAACCTGCACGGCGTCGACTGGAACGCGATGAAGGAGAAGTACGGCAAACTCCTTCCGTATGCTTCCTGTCGTCAGGACGTTCAGTACATCATCGGCGAACTCATCGGTGAATTGAACACCTCGCATACGTACGTGTGGGGAGGCGACCGGAAGCGAAAGGCGGAGCGCGTTTCCATCGGCATGCTCGGCGTCGATTGGGAAACAGACGCGAAGAACGACCGCTACCGCTTCAGGAAAATTTACCGCGTGCCGGACTGGACGCAGGAGATCATGTCGCCACTGACCCGGCCGGGAATGAACGTCTCCGAGGGAGATTATCTCCTGAAGGTGAACGACGTGGAAGTCACCGCCGACCGGAACATTTATTCGTACTTCGAGGACCTGGCCGGGAAACCGGTTACCATCACGGTCAACAGCAAACCAACGATGACCGGCGCGCGGGAATACGCGCTGAAACCGTTGCGGGGAGAGCGCACACTGCGATACCTCGACTG
>JALUUP010000219.1 GCA_027021285.1 Bacteroidota bacterium
CAACTTGCTCAGGTCTTCCCGGCTCGTTTCCCGGACGTTTTCGTCGTAGTCGAGCACGGCTTTCTTCGGCGTTGTCCGGTATACACGTCTTTCCAGGTTCTCCAAAACGTTTTCGCCGGAAGCCACGGGTACCATTTCCTCTTTCAGGGTACCGTCCTGCGTTTTCTGCACTGCGAGGGAATGCGACCGGAAGGCGAAGTCATCCACCTCCTCGCGCGAAATGGAATACTTCCGGGCCAGGTTCTCGGCGGTCTGTCCCATCGTACACTTCACCGCCGGGTCCATCAGGCCCTCCCACAGCATATCGCCGAATTTCAATTGACCAAGACGATATCCCAGGCGGTTGCCGAACGACGACGTCGGCGAAAGGGTCATGTTCTCCGCCCCTCCCGCGAGCACGGTACGCGCCTTGCCCAGTGTAATCTGCTCGGCGCCGCTGATGATGGACTCGAATCCCGAACCACAGATGCGTTGCACCATCATTGCAGGCACATCGTGGGGAATGCCGCAATACAATCCGATATGGCGCGGCAGGTAGATGGCGTCGAATCCCGCCTGGATGATGTTGGCGAATACGACGTGATCAATGTCTTCCGGTTGTACGCCGGATCGCTTGATGGCCTCCCGTGAAGCGATGATGCCGAGATCGGTCGGCGAGATCGTCCCCAACATTCCACAGAACTTCCCGAACGGGGTCCTCGCGCCGTTCAGGATGAAAATGTCTTCGTACTTGACGGCGAATAATTTCTTGGATGTTGACATGTTTGCATTCTTTACGTTGTAATGGAAACGGATTTACCCTCTATGTAAAACTCAATTATTGTCCACGACTTTTGCAACGCTCCTGTGCGCCAGCAGCGCGGCGCCCAGAGCAACAGCATACTGGGGATTTTCGACCACCTGGACCTCCGTTTGCAACTCTCCGGCCAGGAGGTCGCAAAGGTAGGGATGAAAAGCAACCACTCCTCCGCACATCAACACCGGCAGATCGTCCCGCATCGGCAGCTTGATGATTCGCTTCACGATGGACAGGTAGATACCGCGCGAGATGTCCTCGATGGAAACGTTGTCGAACTTCCACCCCAGGATTTCCGTTTTCGCAAAGACCGTGCAAAAGCTGTTGATCACCCGCGATGATTGCGAGCTACGCGCCAGGTCGCTCATCTCCTCTATTTCCAGTTCCGCCCTCTCCGCGATCTCGGTGATGAACGCCCCCGTTCCCGCCGAGCACTTGTCGTTCATGTAGAAATGCCGCACTTCTCCCCCGGGACCGCTTTCGATGATCTTGATATCCTCACCTCCAATATCGATGATGGATTTTTCCACGGGGTGTAGATGAGAAACGCCGGCGGAAGCGCAAATCAATTCCGTTTTCCGGAGATCACAATCGAACTTCTGCCTCCCGTACCCGGTGGCGCACGTTACGGCGATGGGAAACCGTTCGTGTATTTCCGCCAGCGTCTGGCTCTGCAATTCCCGGTGACGGCTCAACGTAGGAATCGTTCTCTGGAAATGCACGTGTCCCTCGTCGTCGATGACCACGAATTTCGTGAACGAGGAGCCCAGGTCGGCGCCGAGGTAATATGTCTTCCGGTCGTGTGTCATGCTTTCGTCAGGATATCAGAGCGGAAAACAACGTTGCCTCGCTCTGTTCAAAACAGTATTCGAGCGTTTCTCAAACCTGGTCTTTCTCCAGCATCCGGACAATCTGGGAAACGGACATGTTGAGCGGTGCGGGGATGTGGTGCTTTCTCCCGTACTCGACAATTCGTCCGTTCAGGTAATTAATCTCCGTGGGAAGTCCCGCCTCCATGTCCACGAGCATCGAGGGCCGGTGATGCCCTGCGTTTTTCAAGTATCGAATGCAAAACCGACGGAATTTCTTTCCCAATTCGATGCCCTCCGCTTCCGCGATCCGGACCGACTCGTCAATGATTGCTTCCACGAACTCCTGTCCCTGGGGAAAATCGAGAACGTCTTTCATCGTTCTCCTGGTGATGGCGCAAACGGGTGACAAGGCGGCATTGAGGATGGCTTTTTCCCATACGTAGTCTTGAATGTCAGGCGGCGTTTCGGACTCCAACCCTACCGCGTTGAACAACGAGACGAGCTCGTCGGCGATATGCTCGCCGTGTCGGAGCAGCGCCGCGATGTAGTTGGGCGGATTGAAGAAACTCACGTGCACCACGTGATCGTCGCGCAGGTTTCCGGCGAAGTTGACCACCATGCGCAATGTGCGCTCCTCGCCGAACCGCCTGGCCGCCAGTTGCTCGTTGTCGATGCCGTTCTGTGCAATCATGATAAACATCTTCTCGTTGTCGATCTCCGCCAACCTGTCCACCACCTTTTGAAGGCTGGGTGTCTTGGTCGAGATAATCACAAGGTCCAGTTCGTACATCTCCAGTTCCTGGATGCTGTACACGGCGTCCGGCACCTTGACCTTTTCGGTGAAGACATTGGTCAAGCGAATCCCGGATTTCTTGATGCGGTCGATGATATTGTCCCGTATATCACAGACAACGGTAAATACGCCGGCTTTAATGAGGTAGGTGGCCAGGATACACCCGACCGGCCCCATGCCGACGACACCTACCCGAAGCTTGCTGTTATTATTGTTATTGTTGGTAGTATCTGTCACGGAC
>JALUUP010000220.1 GCA_027021285.1 Bacteroidota bacterium
CGCTGCTGGCCATCCTTTCCAATTACGTCTTCTATCCCATCGCGATCGCGATCCTGGCCCGTCTCTTTCCGCGCTCCTGGAAAATTGACGACGAGTTCCAACCCGCCGTCACGATGATCCTGGCTGCGTACAACGAAGAAGCGGTAATACGAGAAAAACTCAGGAATTTCCTGTCGCTCGATTACCCTGCGGACCGACTTTTTCTCCTCGTCGGTTCGGACGGATCGACCGATGCCACGAACGCGATCCTCGAAGAATTCGCCGACGGCGAGCGCATACGATACTTCCAGTTTCCGCGCGGAGGAAAGCCGAAAACGATCAATTCGTTGTTCCGACACGTGACAACGCCTATCGCCGTTTTGACGGATACGAATGTCATGTATCGGCGCGACGCTGTCAAGCGGCTGGTGCGTCATTTTGTCGATCCCACGGTCGGAGGCGTGTGCGGCTATCAACGTACGACACCGATCGGCGACAGCATCGCGGGTGAGAGCGAACATCGGTACTGGGAATTCGAGAACGCGTTGAAACGGTGGGAGGGCACCTACGCCACGACTCTCGGGGCAGCGGGAGGAATGTACGCCATCCGCACGGAATTGTACCAGCCGCAACCCGAAATCGGCACCGTTGCCGACGACCTTCTGCTTCCACTCCGCATCGTCGCGCATGGATCCCGGATTGTCTACGATGAAACCGCGTTATCGGAGGAAGAGACTTCACCGAACCTCAAAGCGGAATTCCGGCGAAAAGTCCGGATCGCAATTGCGACGTTCAACACTATCCCGCAGATACTCGCCCTTTTCAAAATGCTTCCGCTGAAAGTCCGGGTCATGCTTGTGTTCCACAAATTCCTCCGCTGGTTCGTCCCACTCTTCATGCTCGTCTTTCTCGTCTCCGCTCTCGCCCTGTCGTCGCTGCGATGGATACAGCTTTCCGTCTTTGTCCCTTTGGGTGTCTTCGGGTTGTTCGTCGTTGCGGGGTGGATCGCGGACCGATTCGAACAGCGACTGGGCGCTTTTTCCATGCCGTACTACTTCTTCACGTCAAACCTGGCCCTTCTCGTCGCGCTTCTCAAACTCCCCTTCCAGAAAAAGACAACCGGCGCCTGGGAACGCTCCGTGCGAACCTGACACGTGTCCCGGTTGCACCGGCGCCCGGCGTATCCAGAAAAAATGTGGGCTTGAAATAGCGTTACGAGAGGCGGAAGAGCTTACGAAGGTACCTGCGCATGAGATTCAGCCTGCGTACCGACCTGGTTGTCCTGTAAATAGCTTCAAGGGTCTCCTTGTCGATTGCCCGGTGTTCGTTGCCCGTGTCCGGTTTTTTCCGCGCCCACGCCCACGTCCCATCGAATTGGAAATCGTGGTACCCGCCGTGTGGAATAACCAGGAGTTTGAATACTTTATCGATGTGAGCCGTGTTGCGTTCTTCTTCCGTCAGTTCATCGACCCAGGGCTCGCCTTTGCTCTGAGCGGGCGTCCAGAGCACGTCGTCGAAGAGCACCCAGCCGCCGGGTTTCAGAAGTCGATCAACCAGCATGAACGCAAAACCATCGGAATCCCACGTGTGGCCCCCGTCAATGAACACGAAATCGAACAACGGTTCAGTGCGCCCCTCCTTCGTTTGCTCATCGAGCAGCCTCATCAATTCCCAGGTGTACGTTCGAGGGCAGAACACGGGCTCCACGAAGGAGCCGAGCTTTGTTTTCTCCAGAAGCGAAAAGATGTTTGGATTGCGGGCGCGGGCGCGTTCGTGATCGATCGTCAAGAGGCGGCCCGTTCCGTTTTCTTGCATGGCGGCAGCGATGTAACAACTCGACGTCCCGTGCGCAAAACCCAGCTCGAGCACATTGTCCGGTTGAGACCGGCGCAAAAAGTCGTAGAGAAGCCTCCCGCGTTCCGGTGTCATGTGCGGCACGGACCCGACGTGGCGGACAATGTGGTCAAAAGTCATGGCGCAAGTATCGCTGTTCGAACAAACATCCTTTAAATGTACGGGAAAGGCGGAAGAAAAACACTCGTTCATGGTATCCCCGGCATCGCCACGCAACATCATTTCATTCTACCATCAAAATCAATATTATTAAGGTTTGTGGTTATCGTTGGCTTAAACAGATTGAACCCCAGGAAGAACACCACGACAACACATGCACCATAAGCGCGACATCTTCATCCTCGTAACGATCGACACCGTGATGTTGAGCCTCGCCTGGCTGGTGTACTACGAGTTTCGTATCCGCTCCGGCTTGTTTCCCACCACGATCGAACCGGACATCATCATGCCGATGCTCGTCGTGGATATCTTCTGGCTCCTGGTTTTCGGGTTCATCGGCTTGTACCGGCCCTGGTATGCCGAATCGCGTTTCGACGAGCTGACCTCGATCTTCAAGGCGGTGACCGTGGGCGCGTTTATCCTGTTTTTCGCCGTGTTCATCGACGACGCGAGGACCAACGACCCCTCGACATCACGGCTTCTCATTCTCGTGTACTGGTTCATCGTTCTCGCTTCGGTGGGAAGCGGCAGGATGATCTATCGCAGCGTCCTGAAACGACTTATCATCTCCGGAATAGGGCGAAGAGCCGCCATGATCATTGGAACGCCCGAGCGAGCGGAA
This sequence comes from Bacteroidota bacterium, assembly GCA_027021285.1. Classification (GTDB taxonomy): domain Bacteria; phylum Bacteroidota; class Ignavibacteria; order SZUA-365; family JAADGX01; genus JAADGX01. The sequence continues at coordinate 2,615 of JALUUP010000220.1, forward strand.
CAACTTCACGCGCTCTTGAAA
>JALUUP010000221.1 GCA_027021285.1 Bacteroidota bacterium
GTCTTCTTCAGTACTCAAGCACACGTACCGAGCCGCGTCCCGTGACTCTCAAAGCGGTCGCCGCTATCGATGCCAATGCTTCTGATCGCCCTTGCTTTCAACGTGGTTCCATCCGCCTCGATTTCACGGATCAAGAGATCACCCCGGCCCGTCGCTACGCGCACGCCGCGAGCATCAAGCGCGCAGACCCGGCCGGGGGCATGGTGGCGAAAAGCACACTCCAGGGGAAGCGCATCCCGGATCACGATGGGTCTCCCGCGGTAGAAGGTCATGGCTCCTGGCCATGGACGAACAAGGGCACGAACGAGGTTGTAGATCTTTACGTTCGGATCCTTCCAATCGATCAGCCCGTCTTGCGGTGTCCGCAGCCGGAAGTAACGGGCCTTGGTTTCATCCTGCGGAATACGGGGAGCCGTCCCCTCCCCGATCGCAGACCACCACCGCCGCAACAGGGAAAAACCCGCCGACCGGATCTTTTGCTGGACACGGAGGGCATCGTCCGTCCATTCGATGGGGAAGCGCGCCTGGCCGATGATGGGTCCCGTGTCGACGCCTTCATCGAGATAGTGTAGCGTTACCCCCGTCTCCTTCTCCCCGTTGATGATGGCCCACTGCAGAACATGTCCGCCTCGGTATTCTGGAAGCAATCCTCCGTGCACGTTCACACAGCCCCGGCGCGGGATCGAAAGCAGCTCGGGAGGAAGAATCATGGTGTACGACCATACGAGAATCAGGTCCGGTTCCAGCCTCCGGAGGGTATCGGCAAACGGAGCGATGTCTCTCCGGGGCGGCTGCACCAATACCCGAAATCCGCGCTGCATGGCAAAACGTTTGACGCAGTCCACGTTGGGGCCGTCGCGGTTCGAGGGAACCACAACGCCGACCACGTCGCTTCCCGTGCTCGCGGTCCATTCCACCGCAGCAACACCGAGCTCACCGTAACCGAAAACCGCCACGCGGAAAATCCTGTGACCCATGGGTTCCTTACGCACGCCGTTCAGTGGAGGGCCGCCGAGGACTGTCGAAGCGCGGGCCCTGCCTCGCGCCAGTAGTGCTGTTGCAAAAAGATGCGCCCCTGCCTCAAATACCCTTCGTATTCCGCTTCCCAGAATGTGTCCGGGAAATACGCCCGCGCCTTCTTTACCCCCCAATCAGGACACTTGCGGCAAATCTCCGGCAACTCGTTGAAACGGTGGCGGATGTGCAACTCCCGTATCCAGCGCAAAGGCCCGTTCCAGATCTCCTTGACCGTTTGGATCTCGATGTTGCCCGCAACGTATTTTCCTTCGCAATCCACAGCACACATCACCACATTGCCATTCCAGTGGATGGCAGCCGTCTCCAGGGCCCAAAGGCAGGGCTTGCGCCCATGGGAACACGCCGGGGATCCCCCATCCGCTACCGTCCCGGACCAGTGGAGTTTCGGACGTATTTTGACAATGGCTCCCTGATCCAGCCAGAAACGGCAAAACGCCTCGGCCTCATGTTCGTTTTCATCAAAAACGGAAAACTGCATCTCGATAAGCGGTCTTCGGAGGTTCCGTTTGTGCAGCGTCCTGAGCAGCAACAGGACCCCGCGGTAAATTTCTTCCAGTCCCTCGCCGTTCGAACGCGTCTTCGGCCTCACCAAGGCGTGTGTCGCAGCGGTATGGGCGTCGCAACTCACGATCAAACGGTCGATCCCACACTCGATCAAATGCGGAACCGTTCGTTCGTTAATCCGTGTTCCGTTCGTATTCAATGTGATTTTCTGACATCCGATCTCTTTTGCGTATCGTATCTGATCGAAGAGTTTGTTTCCCAGGAGCATGGATTCGCCCATGAAAGCCGGCCAAATCTCTGTGTAGGGACTTTCGTGAGCGACCTCCTGGACAATTTTCTCGAAGAGGCTCCGCGGCATGGTTTTTTTCGGGCGTTCCATGTACGAACGTCCGCAAAAAATGCACCGCTGGTTACACGCCGCGGTCACCTCGATTACGAGCTGCTGGGGAAACGGGGTATGGATATAGCCATCTTGATGTTTCATCGGAACCATGGTTACTCCCTGCCTTTTACGTGGTCCCATCGACGACGGCGGTCGTCATGCCGTCTTCCTGGGGTTGCAGCGTCGCCTTCAGGCGCCTTTCCGAACGCTTTAAAACCCTCAGCCATCCGTGCTCCCAGTCACGAATTCCTGCTCGCCAGGCGGAACATCCCCGACAAGGAAACAGCTCGGATCCTCGCCCCTCCAAGTGCATCCGACGGTAGCGGTTGAACGTCTCCCCTTGCCAAATCTCTTGAAGGGTCGCCTCCCAGAGCGTCGGGAAAAGCACCGAGGTCCGGAACGAAATGTCCTGTCCGCAGAGCGCAATGCGCCCCAACGTGTCCACGTTCATGCGCTCGAAGGGCCATACGCATGGTTCTTTCCATTCCGAGGGCAAGTCGGCATAAAGATGAGGATCTAGCGTTCTGTCGAAACGCAGGTGGGTGTTGTCGTCCCATGTCAGAAACTTGCGGGTAATCACCTCATCGACGCCTGTATTCTCGAGCCAAAACTTCACCGCAGCTTCAAGCTTGCCCTCGATCTCCTTTTGACGGATGATCGAAACCACGATCCGCGTCGGCATGCGGTAAGCCTTTCGAAGAACAAGGGC
>JALUUP010000222.1 GCA_027021285.1 Bacteroidota bacterium
ACATGCGCCCCGCGATTCGTGTCGCCGCGATGTCCCGGTACCCGGCGATCTACATTTTCTCCCACGACAGCATCGGTGTGGGCGAGGATGGGCCGACGCATCAACCTGTCGAGCAACTCGCTTCCTTGCGCGCCATCCCCGACCTGGTTGTGCTTCGTCCGGCTGAGGCAAACGAAACCCTGGCGGCCTGGCAAGTGGCGCTGGCTCGCAGAAACGGCCCGACCGTTATTGTCACCACGCGTCAACGTGTGCCCGTATTTGACGGCGAACTGGGGGGTAAAGCGCGCAACGTTCGGCGTGGAGCCTATATTCTCGAAGGCGAGGAAAACGAGGCTCCCGATGTCATTCTCATCGCGAGCGGATCGGAAGTGCACGTGGCGTTGAAAGCAGCGCGACAATTACGGCCGCAGGGGTACGAAATACGCGTCGTCTCCATGCCTAGCTGGGAGCTCTTCGAGGAGCAACCGGACGAATACAAGGCGGCAATTTTGCCACCGGAAATTTTACACCGCGTGATTATCGAGGCGGGTATCCGCCAGGGATGGGAACGGTACGGCGGACCGGCGGGTCGATACGTGACAATGGACGGATTCGGCGCCTCCGCTCCCGGCGAAGTATTGTTCGAGAAGTTTCAGATTACCGCTGAGCGTGTTGCTCGGGAAGTGCGCGAGCTGGTCGGGACTCCGGCATCCGCGCATACACCGAACTGAATTTCAGGAAAAGAGGATCGCGAGAATCGCCAGGCTTCCGGCCAGGCCCTGGACGAGGCGTAGTGGCTTTTTCTGGCGGCGCTTGCAGTAGTCAAGTGTGATTGCCATGCCTGCTGACAAGAACGCAATGACCACGATGACGCTAATCATCGGCAGGTATGACAGAGCGTGGGAGCCAAGAAAAGAATTCAATCCCTTGCTCCAGGGGCTCCCGTAGATCAACACCACGTGACTGACGTAGATGGCCAGCGTATGCTGTCCCATAACGACCAGCGTGCGGGGGAATCTCTTGACATGATTCAGGAGATAGGCCGCGACACTCCACATGATCAGGACGTTTGCCAGGCGAAGGAGAAAGACGAAAGGACTCGAAGCCCAGAAGCGTAGCGGGGGAAAGAGCGCTTCGAATCCCTGTTCGCCAAGCAACGCTATGACGAGGAGCGATCCCCCGATGGCTCCGTACGCCATGGATAACCTGTTGTATGTCCATTCCCTCTGCCATTTCAAGTAGATTGCGCTTGCCGCTGCTCCGGCGAACAGGTATCCCGAAAAAGGAAAAAGTGGAAAATATGAATTGTCGGCCAGCGAAAAGTAGCCCCGAAGCCAGCGCGGCAATTCCTGTACCCAGGATGCCTCGTGAACAAAAGGAGCGCCGACGGAAAAGAAAACAGCCAGAACGGATGCGGTGATGAGAATTTGTGTAAGTGTTCGTGTGAACAGGAACATTGCCAACAGCAGCAGCAGCGAGACCGCCATCGATCGAAGAATATCGACGCGAAGGAAGATGTCCCATTGGCGTTCCGAGGCGTGAGCGAACTCGCTTAACGAAGGAGCGGGCGCGTGCATGGCGGCTCCGAGCAAGAACAGCAGGAGAAGCCATCGCAGCCTTTTGAGCAGGAGAGGAAACGGCATCCTGCCGTCCACGGATTTCCGCGTAGTCGCAATGACATACGCGAACCCTGATCCGAAGAGGAAAATTGGGGCCGTAATGCCCCGGAAGTGATTCCACATTTGAATGACGACACTATCCCCTGGAAGGAGGTCCATGTTGAACAGGGCGTCGATCGAATGTCCCTGGATCATCATGAAGACAGCGACGGCGCGCATGACGTCAAGGAGAACGAACCGGCCGTCTTTTTGTTGAATTACGCTTTGCATAGGAGAAAGATTGAGAATCGATCACAGTTCATCGCGTCATCGTCCGGGAAGAACATGGAGCCCAATATGATCAGGGATTTGGACCTGGGGGTTCGGGGTAGAAGAGCCACTCGGGCCGGTCGCTGCTCTTGTCCCTGCGGTACCACGCTCCTCCGTGTAGCATGAGCTTTCCCGGGTCGAACGAGGACGAGCCCCGCAGCATGTGGTTCCGCGTATCGCTGCCCGCGAGTTCTTCGGCCAGTCCGACATCAGGGGTGAAGACCAGCTCAACGGTTTCGAACGATTCCAGGTATTGAAGGGACAGGGAATCGGCGGACGAGCGTACATCGGATTCCTGCGCATTTCCGCGAATGATGAATACCTGGAACGTGTAGTTGAACGGTTCGATATCCCAGCCCCCATAGTGCTCGATCTTCTTCGTCTCTGTCCCGCACGCGAAAAGGAAAAACGGCAGGACGAGCAGGGTAACCGCGACAGCGTCGTACCGGAAGCGACGACGAAGGCCGTTGTCGTGTTTAGACTTCCACATGCTCACAATTGGAATTCTCCCTGTTTCCCGTTAGAATTGTATCATCGAATATCGCTATGGAGGATTTTCATGAAAGCCTGCCTGCTGTTACCACTTGTTGCTCTCGTATTTTCTGGCTGCGCCGGATCGGGACGCACCCTCACGGATGTTTTCCAGGTCAGAACCATCGCTCCGAACGATCCCCTGGCTCTTCCCGTCGAATCCCGGTCGGGCGAGATCGTTAAGGTTG
>JALUUP010000223.1 GCA_027021285.1 Bacteroidota bacterium
GGCAAACAATGTCAGTCGTCCTCCCTCGCGGGGAACGGCCAGTGAAGCCTGGGTCTCGAGGTACAGGTGCTCCTGCCCCCCCGACTCCACCGTTCCCTCCACTATCACGCTGCACTCGTCCCATACGGCATCCACGTCACCCCGCGACATCGTGCGCAAAGGGGCAATAAGCAAACCGCGGGCAGCAGCTTCGCGGGCATCAAACACCGGCGGCAACTCGTCCACGTCCACGCGTACAAGCCGGGCCGCTTTGCGCGCGATGTCCGCCGTATCGGCAACCACTACCGCCACGGGTTGTCCGACGTATTCCACCGTGTCGCCGGCCAGAAGCGGTCCGTCGCCGGGAACGTTCCCAACCAGATTTTCACCGGGTATATCCACCGATGTAATGACGCGCACAACACCGCCGATCTTCATTGCCTCCGTGACGTTGATCGTGCGCACCTTCCCGCGCGCAAAGGGCGACACGGCTATTGCGGCAAAAAGCACGCCGGCAGGTTCAGGCAGATCATCAATGAAGAACGATTCACCCCGGACGTGCAGCGGCGTCTCCACGTTTTTCACGTCGCTCCTCCCGTTGACCGGAACGATGGGCAGCAACTACGACGGCTTGCCGTCATACCAGCGTCTCCTCCAACCGCATGTTTGGAAACAGGGTAATGAAATGCGCGAAGATCAACTGCCGCAGGAGCAGGCTCTTGTACTCCTTCGATCCCCGGACGTCGCTGATGGGAGATATTTCTTTACAGGCACGGAGGGCCGCCTCGCGAACGAGGTCCGGCGCTACTGCCTCACCCGTCACCAGGGCGGATGTTTCCGCGAGAAGCCGTGGTGTTTCATAGACGCCACCCGCCGCGATCGTCGCTTCGACAATAACGCCGCTTTCCAGTCGGACCGCCATCGCAGTGTTGACACTGGCGATGTCGAGGTACTTCCTCCGTGAGACTTTCTCGAAATTGAACAGCGCGTCCCGCGTCCGTTCCCGAAACCGAATCCACTCGATGATTTCCCCCGGACGAAGGTTTATTTCCTTGTACTTCAGGAAGAAACGCGCCAGCGGTACAACGCGTTTCTCTCCGTCTTTCTCCAAACCCAGTTCCGCGTTCAAAGCAAGAAGAATAATGGCGAGGTCCGCTATCGGCGACGCGTTCACGATATTGCCCGCCACCGTGGCACGATTCCGAATGAGTTGGGAAGAAATGAGGCAGGAAAACCGCGTAAAGCCGGGGATCGACTCGCGGATGATCTCCGACTCGCGCATTTCTTCCGTGCTCGTTGCGCCGCCGACATACACCTGCCCCTTGTCGCGCCACACGCCTTTTAACGAGGTTTCACGCGAAAGAAAACGAAGCGGCGCGTGAAGAATGTCCTCCGCCCGCTGGACGTACAGGTCCGTTCCGCCGCCCACGAATTCCATCCCCGGGGAACACGACGGCTCCGGCATCCCGGCTATGGATTCCAGCAACGAAGGAACCTCGGCGAAATAGTCCGGAAGGACGCGGCAGCGAACCAGCGCCCGGGTCCTGTCTTCCATGGCGGCCACCGCGGGCCGGAGGTTGTCCAGGAAGCGACGCACTGCGCGCACCACAGCAACGTAGCCAGTACAGCGACAGATGTTGCCTTCCATGGCGGCGAGGGCTTCTTCTTCGGTTAAGTCCGGACTGCTCAGGCAGAACCCGGTCAAGGCCACCACGATGCCCGGCGTGCAGAAACCGCATTGCGAACCACCTTCGACCACGAACGCCTCCTGGATCGGCGTGAGGCCGCTTTCCCGATTGAGTCCCTCGATGGTAACCACGTGCCTTCCGGACAGCTCTCCCAGGGGCAGCAGGCAGGACGCGACTACCCGGTAACGCATCGCGCCGTTCACCAACTCGCCGACGAGAATAGCGCACGCTCCGCAATCGCCTTCCCGGCATCCTTCCTTGACTCCGTTCAATCCCGCTGTCCGCCGCAGATAATCAAGCGCGGGCATGCCCGGCGGTTCAGCGGCACGTACGGCCTTGCCGTTCAATACAAATAGGATCGTATGATCAGAACTGTCGTTCAACGTTGCGAAAAAGAGTAATACCGGAAACCGGTCGCGCTTCGTTTTCCTGTCATGCTGAAATTACGGAATGATGGAAGACAGGCAAATCGTATCCCCGGATTTTGTATTCGTGAGACGCCTTCTTCTTTCGCTATCCAATGTTATCCCGGACTTGCGTGAAGCCGCCCTTTTCCAAAGGGACCGCTACGCGGTGACTCCGCTCCGGGCTACGCCGCATCACTTTACGAGTTTAAATCCGAATTTCTCGATGGGACTATATCCCCCGAAATAGATCGTTGCCACCATGCCCTCCCTTGAGGAGAAAACTGCAAGGTGCCCGGAACCATCCAAATATGTCGGTGTTTCGTCGTAATAGACAACGACATCTTTGTATGTATCCGAAAACAACTCGACGACGTCGGCGTGTCCCACGAACCGGTTCTTTCCAGTCTGCCGGCGAAGGGAAAACAGGGACGTGTTGATATCTATGGTCACACGGTTGGAATCGACGGGACCAAGTAAAAGGACTCCATCGTGACTTCCGACGATCCCGAATATGCGCGATAGATTTATTCCGACTTGCCTGTAAAGAGAGCC
>JALUUP010000224.1 GCA_027021285.1 Bacteroidota bacterium
CCTCGATGAAAGTCGCCTCTTCATGGCCAGCCAGTACGTGTACCGGATGATGCAGGCCAATTCGGCCACCTTTCCCAGTTGGTCCATTATCAGCCCGGACTTGACGCGGCGCCGTTCCTCTGAATCGGTGATCAGCAATTTCACTATCCCGGCCACGGACGCCAACCGTATGTACACCGTTTCCGGCGATGGGAAGGCGTTTATCAGCAGGAATGTCCTGGCCGTGGATCCCAACTGGACGGATATCAGCGCGGGTCTCCCGAACCGATGGCTGACCGATGTGGAAACGGATTGGACCAACCCGGATATCGCCTACGTGACGGCGTCCGGTTTCGGCACCGGCCACGTGTTCAAGACGACCAACGCCGGCCAGAGCTGGACGGACATCAGCGGCAACTTCCCGGACATTCCCGTTAACGCCATCGTCCCGTCCCGCACCGACGCCGACGTGCTGTTCCTGGCCACCGACCTGGGCGTGTGGGTAACGGCGGACGGCGGCTCCACGTGGGAGCGATTCGGTGTCGGGCTGCCCAACGTGGTCGTGTACGATATTGCCCTGAAGCCGGACAACACGCTTATCGCAGGAACACACGGCCGTGGCATGTGGACGGCCAGCGCCATACTCGGTGTCGAAGACCAGCGTCCTGCGCCGGCGACACTTGCCCTGGAAGCGAATTTCCCCAACCCGTTCGGCCCCGCCTCGGTTTCGGGAGAGACGGTCACCGCACTCGCGTACGCCACGAACCAGCGAACGGACATCCGCCTGTCGGTGTACGATATCCGGGGTCGCCTGGTCAGGGAACTCGTTCGCGGCACGGTTGAACCCGGAAAACACACCGCGCTGTTCGACGGTTCCGCCCTGCCCGCGGGAACCTACCTCGCCGTCCTCGATGCGGATGGAGTTCGCAAGGTCCGGCGTATGCTCTTACTGAAGTAGGCTGACGTGCCGGATGAGAATGAAACGGCCCCGCGAGAGCGAGGCCGTTTTTACTTGTGGGAAACAGGCAACAAGGGGAATCCCGAAATCGTGGCCGATGGATCCTCCAATGTCACTTAATGTAAGAAAGACATTGGGTTAAAGGATGTTGTTTTTTGTCAAGAAAACTGTAGTCCTTTTCCGCATAGATGTATCGGGATTATCGTCGCGCCGGGCATATTTTCTTGAATCTTCCCGATCAATGCCTCCTTCATCCCGGGGAATTCGCCGCACAGTATCGTCACGGAACCGCCTTCGCCGCCCGCGCCGTTCAGTTTCCATCCCGACGCTCCTTCCGCCTCGGCAACCTGGATGACACGCCGGGCGTCAGCGCCGATGATGTCGGGGTGCAGCCTGCCCTGGGCGGCCGTGTTGTCTTTCATGGCCCGCCCGAATGCTTCCAGGTCTCCGGCCGCCAGCGCGTCCCGTGCCTGTGCCGCCGCCTGCCGCAGGTCCTCGAGCTTCGCGCAATCGGGCCCGGCGCCCTCCAGCTCCCGGATGACTTTTTCGTGCACGCCCGAGGAGGAGTGGGAGGAGCCGAGGTACACGAGGATCAACCGACGTTCGAGCTCGCGCGCCGTTTTCTCCGGGAGGCGCAGTTGCGCGACGGTGGCGTGCGGGAACCGGTCCATCTCGATGTAATTGACGCCGCCGTAGGCCGAGCAGAGCTGGTCCTGGATGCCGCATTGCCAGCCGAGAAGGTTGTGCTCGACGTGATGCGCCGTCATGGCAGTTTCGTGCGGCGTCATTCTTCCCGGCGTGAGCCGGTCCAGGGCCCCGATCAGGGCCACCAGCACCGCGGCCGAGGTACCGGTGGAAGCTCCCGCCGGCGCCTCGGAAAAGACGGTCGCCCGGACGGCGACGTTGTCGGGTACGGGCATGTGATCGATGGCGGTTTCCAGCAGGGGATGGCGGCGTTTCGCTCGCGTCTGCTCCGTCAGGGGATACTCGTCGCCGAAGTTTTCCGCCCTGATAACGACGCGGTGTTCCACGTCCGACGCCGCGAACACTTCGATGCGCGCCTCCGCGTAGGGTGCAACGGCGATGTTCAGCACGCTGCCGTATTCCGCGAACCAGGTGTCCGTCCACCCTCCGCAATCACAGATGCGAATGGGCGCGCGGCTGTGAATGATGGTTATGGGTTGGGGCATAGTAACATTGACTGTTCAGTACACGCATTTTCGCGCTTCGTCGGCGAAGGCCCGCAGCAGGTCCGGTTCGGCGTCGAAGAAATGGTCGGAGGGCGCGAGAATGTACCCGCCGCCTTCGCCCGCTTCCGCGAAGCACCGTCGCACGGCCTGCCGGGTCTGTTCCGGGTCGCAGCCGGTAAAGAAATGAACCTGGTCGAATCCACCGATCATGCACACCCGGTTCCCGACGCGGCGCTTCGCTTCTGCCAGGTCGGCGTCGCCTCCCATGTCCGGCGGCGTGAACGTCTCCATGGCGTCCGGTCCCATGTCCGCGATGTCTTCCAGGATCGGCATCATGCCGCCGCAAGTGTGGTACACGACGCGTTGCCCGGCCTCGTGGGCGAGCTCGATGAGTCGGGCGTCATACGGCGCGGCAAAATCCCGGAATATCTGCGGTGAAATGACGGTGGTGGAAGCGTCGCCGCCGCCCAGCTCGATGATGTCGTATT
>JALUUP010000225.1 GCA_027021285.1 Bacteroidota bacterium
TCGAGGTGCTGGTCAAGGACGGCGACAAGGTCAAGGTCGGTTCCGTCATCGTGAAAATCGAGGAAATCGCGGACGACCAGGAAGCGAAGCCCGAAGCGAAAACTCCCGCAGACCGGGACGCCGGGGAAGCCGCGCCTTCGCCGAAAACTGTGCCCCCAGCAGGGAAAGAGAAGCAGAAAACGGACGATACCGCCAAGGCGTCTCCCGCGCAGGCGCCGCCGTCTGGTCTCGATTCTTCCAGTGCGTCCGTGCCGGCCGCGCCTTCCGTTCGGCGGTTCGCACGCGAGATCGGCGTGGACATCACCCGCGTCGAGGGAAGCGGTCCCTCGGGACGCATTTCCATCGAGGATGTGAAACGATACGCGAAAGCTGTCGTCTCGCGCTCACAGGAGGGTGGTGGCGCTTTGTCCGTACCTCGACCGCCGCTGCCGGATTTCTCGGCCTGGGGCGAGATCGAGCGGATACCCATGTCCAACGTCCGCAGGACGACCGCACGGCACATGGAATACGCCTGGCAGTCGCCGCACGTGACACAGCACGACAAGGCGGATATCACCGCTCTGGAAGCCTTGCGCAAGAAGTACGCTTCACGGGCGGAAGCGGCGGGCGGCAAGCTGACGGTCACCGCCATCCTGCTCAAGGTGGTGGCGGAAGCGTTGAAACGGTTCCCCCGGATCAACGCCAGCATCGACATGGACAGGGACGAGATCGTCATCAAGAAATATTTCCACATCGGTGTGGCCGTGGATACGGAGCGGGGATTGCTCGTGCCCGTCATCCGCGACGTCGATCAAAAGTCCATCATCCAGCTTTCGATCGAGTTGACACAGGTTGCTGAAAAAGCGCGAAACAAGAAAATCATGCCCGACGACTTGCAGGGCGGGACCTTCTCGATCACCAACCTGGGTGGATTCGGAGGAACCTACTTCACGCCCGTGGTCAACGCGCCGGAGGCCGCCATCCTCGGCGTTTCCCGGTCGGCGATGGAGCCGGTATGGCGCGGCGAAAAATTCGCGCCCCGGTTAATGCTGCCGCTGTCCCTGTCGTACGACCACAGGCTGGTGGACGGCGCCGAAGCAATCAGGTTCCTGCGCTGGATCGCGGAGGCTCTTGAAAACCCGCTCCTGTTGGCGCTCGAGTGAGGGCGAGGATGCGATGAATCACTTTCCACGTATCATTTTCAGGAAAAGACAATGGATGTGAATTCAACCGGGTTGGTTGTCATCGGGGCTGGACCGGGCGGTTATGCGGCCGCGTTCCTGGCAGCCGATCTCGGCCTTTCCGTAACGCTCATCGACCGCGAGGCCAATCCCGGCGGCGTGTGTTTGTACCGGGGATGTATTCCTTCGAAGGCGCTCCTGCACGTGGCGAAACTGCTGCGGGAAACGGAGGATGCGAAGGCGTGGGGCATCGACTTCGGCGCGCCGAAGATCGACCGCGAGAAACTCCGCGACTGGAAGGAAAGCGTGGTGAAGAAGCTGACCGGCGGTCTGGGCCAGTTGACGAAGCAACGCAAGATCACGTACATCCAGGGAAGCGCGGAATTCCTCGACGCGACGAGCCTGAAAGTGATTCGCGACAACGGCGACGAGGAACGGCTCGGGTTTGAACACGCGATCATCGCGACCGGCTCCCGCCCGGCGTCGATTCCGCAGCTCGACGTCGATTCCCCGCTGGTGATGGACTCCACAGCGGCGCTGGACCTGCGCGACATACCGGAGTCGCTCCTTGTTGTCGGCGGGGGCTACATCGGCCTCGAGATGGGATCGGTGTACGCTTCGCTTGGGTCCCGCGTGACGGTGGTGGAGATGATGCCCACGCTGCTGCCGGGAGTGGACAAGGACATGGTGAATATTTTAGCCCGCCGTCTCGGACGGGATTTCGAGGCAATTCATCTCGACACGACGGTAGTAAAAATGGAAGCGACGAAGAAAGACGTCGCCGTCGTGCTCGAGTCCGAGGGAAAACAGACGGAACAGCGGTTCGACAAGGCGCTCGTTTCCGTGGGACGCAAGCCGAACACCGGGGGTATCGGTCTCGATAAGACGGGCGTCAAGCTCGATGGGCGCGGGTTCATCGAGGTGGATTCGCAGATGCGCACGGCGGAGCCGGCCATCTTCGCCATCGGGGACGTGGTCGGAGAGCCGATGCTGGCGCACAAGGCGTCGCACGAGGGCCGGGTCGCGGCGGAGGTCGTCGCGGGCGGCAAGGCGGTGTTCGAGCCGCGGGCCATTCCGGCGGTGGTATTCACCGATCCCGAGATGGCCTGGTGCGGCCTGACAGAGAGCGAGGCCAGAGAGCAGGGGCGCAAGGTCAAGGTGGCGCGGTTCCCGTGGGCGGCCTCGGGCCGCGCCATGACGTTGGATCGCACGGACGGCGTGACGAAGCTCATCCTCGATCCCGAATCGGAGCGCGTGCTCGGCGTGGGCATCGTCGGACCGGGCGCGGGCGAACTCATCGCGGAGGGAGTACTGGCGGTGGAAATGGCGGCCCTCGCATCCGACCTTGCCCTGAGCATCCATCCCCATCCCACCTTGTCCGAGACCATCATGGAATCGGCGGAAGTATTCTACGGAACGGCGACCCACCTGTACCGGCCGAAGCCCGGGAA
>JALUUP010000226.1 GCA_027021285.1 Bacteroidota bacterium
GGCTTCATCGGCAGGGATTACTTCGCCTGCAAGCCGTTTTTCGCCCGTGAACAGTGCGAAATTTGAGATCACGCCGTTACGGGGAATCGGGAAGACGTATGTTCCTTCCAGTCTGCGCGGGGAATCGTTGCGGAAAACCTGGGTCACTTTGAACCGGGCCAGGCCGTTTAAAACATGCACCTCGACGTGTTCCTCGACCAGTCGAACCGGCTTTTCCGGTCGTGGCTGCGGAACGATGATTTCGCCTCCGACAGGGATGCGATCCGGGATGCCCTGGGAGTGCGCTCCATTCGAAGTAAAGAACAACACGGCGATGAAAAGGAAGGGAGAGAGAACTCTCGTGACCGGCGAATGTGTCATGACTGGTACCTCCACGTGATCCTGAAATACAGGCTTTAAACAGGTGGAACAGCCGGAGGTTCCGGATTGAGAGGGTAAAAAGCGGGACAGGATGAATCGAGAGGTCGGAAGAACAATGCTAACTGTATGAACAAATTGGCGGTATTCCAAATGCAGCCTGTCAATGTGATGGCGAAACCCGAAGCAATCTCCATGGTCCATGGACTCGTCCGTAGGGAAAATATACCGGTTCAACGGCCTCTGGAGTTGATGAACCGTGAAGAACGCAAAGAAAAACGTTTAAACGATCAAACCCATCCGCACTCATCCGTCCTCGATGATATGCAGACCCCATCACGGAGCGCAAAATCCAAAATCGGAAATCTCCTTGTCTTCATCTACTCACGAAGAGTCGCGGAAATCGCAGAGGAAGTCGTTCTTTCCTTGTCTCCGGGTCTCCTTGTCCCCAAATCAAACAACCTCAAGAAGCACAAATTCCAAATTTCAATTTTAAAATTCACTACCCCTTCCTGTCGCAACGGCGACAACTTCTTGCTATGCCGGGTGATACCTTGATTCTATGCCGGGGCGGTGACGCCGGCCATTTGCACTTTCGTAAAACGAGGCACATATTGCACCGAACCTTATCAGCCATTCACCGGGAATGAAGCGATGTCGATTCTGAATACATTCCGTGTTAGATCACTCTGCTGTGTGTTGCTCGTTGTCGTGCTCGGGGCGGGGGCGCTGGATGCGGGACCGCGGCAATCGAAGTACCCTTTTCCCCGTGTCGAGGTGCGGCCGGGGGACGAGTGCATCATTTGCAACGTGCCGTTGACGAGGGGCGGTCTCGTTTTTCTCGTGCGCGGACGCAGGGTTCCCTTGATGACGGCAATGGTGGATTCCTTTCTCGATAACCAGGAAATGATCTTTGCCCAGCTTCAACCGCGGAGCGCCCTGTTCCAGGAGGATTACAACGCGCCGCCGGGCACCGCCCTGGGCGGGATCGGCTGGGGCTGGTTTCTCGCGGGGCTCTATATCCTGGCCGGGATGATCTTCGGCGGTCTTGCCGGCTACTGTGCCGTGAGACGGGATGTGAAACTGCGCACGGCGTTCATTCTCGGTTTCTTGTTCAATCTCCCCGGTTTGCTCATCGTGCTGTCAAAACCGCGAAAGACGGACGTGTTCATTCCGCCGGGTCTCGTAAAGGTTCATGCGACGCCGGACCCCGTGCCGTGTCTCGGGTGCGGCAGCGGCAATCATCCGTCCGCCCGGAAGTGCGCGTCCTGCGGAGCCGAACTCACGCCGGTCGTGGAATCGGAAGTCGCCCACGTGCTCGACGAACACGGGAGGTGAAGATGCGAGTGGCAACGGTACATCGTTTGAAACTCTGGACACTCTTACCAAGCAGGATGACAACATGAACCTGGCGCAATCAATTCTCTCTGCGGGGGATTTCATAAAACGCGGCTTTGTCGGCGTGCTTCATTCCGGGAGCGACCAGAACGAGCGCCCGTACCTGAAAAAACACAACGAAAGCAACGTTCCGGACCTGTTCATCATCGGCGATCTCGCGGGCGCCCCGGTCATCAAGTACGCGATGGCGCAGGGCTACGAGGTCATCGAGCACATCGCTTCCCTTCCGGACGCCATCGGTAGTGACGAAGAGGTGTTCGACGTCATCATCGTGGGCGCCGGAGCGGCGGGGTTGAACGCGGCTCTCCACGCCCAGGAGCGCGGGATGAGATACCTCCTGCTCGAAAAATGCAAGATCGCAAACACCATCGAGAATTTTCCCGAGGGGAAATGGGTGTACGCCGAGCCCGACAGCCATCCGCCGAAGGGTAAGCTCTGGCTCGACGGCGCGACCAAGGAGGACCTCATCGCGCGATGGCGCCAGATCATCGAGGAGAACCGGCTGAACGTGAAGACGAACGAGGGGGTGGAAGCGTGCCGCAAGGAAGGGAAAATATTCCACGTCAGGACTTCGAAAGGGGAGTACCGCGCCCGAAGGGTGGTGCTGGCCACCGGGCAACGCGGCAACCCCCGCAGGCTCGGCGTCCCCGGTGAAGACCAGGCGACGGTGTACCACCGGTTGTATGCGCCGCGCAAGTACAAGGGGGAACACATCCTCGTCGTGGGCGGAGGCAACAGCGCCGTCGAAGCCGCAATCACTCTCAGTAGGGAAAACACGGTGCATCTCGTGTACCGTGGTGGAGAGTTCCGGAGAATATTCAAGGACAACCGGAAGAAACTCAACGAG
>JALUUP010000227.1 GCA_027021285.1 Bacteroidota bacterium
CATTTGTTGGACTCCATAAAGGCGCCGTTCGTCACACGTGGCGCATCAGCACCCGGCGGGGGATTCGGCCCGCCTGTGATACGAGAAATACGCGGCGCAGGCGCCTTCGGAAGAAACCATGGTGGCGCCCAGCGGCGTGCGCGGAGTGCAGGCGCTTCCAAACGCCGGGCACTCGTGGGGTTTTTTCAACCCCTGGAGCACGAGGCCGCTGATGCATTCCGGGGGCTCCTCGACTTCGCGCTCGCTTTCCTCGAAGAGAAGTTCCGCGTCGTAGTCGCGGAATTCCGGGCGCAGCTTCAGGCCGCTGACCGGTATTGTACCGATACCCCGCCACTTCCGGTCGGCGATTTCGAACACCCGGCTGACGAGTTCCTGCGCGGGCTTGTTTCCCTCGCGCTTCACCACGCGCGCATACTGGTTTTCGACCTTTGCCTCGCCTTTTTCGAGCATCTTGACAACCATCAGGATTCCTTCCAGGATGTCCACCGGTTCGAAGCCGGTGACGACGATGGGAACCTTGTACTTCTCCGCGATCGGCTCGTACTGCTTCCACCCCATCACGGTGCACACGTGCCCCGCGGCGAGGTACCCCTGCACGCGATTCTCCGGCGACGACAGCAGCGCTTCCATGGCGGGAGGCACGAGGACGTGCGACACCAGGAGGGAAAAGTTCTTCAATCCCTGCTTGCGCGCCTGCCAAACGGCCATGGCGTTGTTCGGGGCGGTCGTTTCAAATCCCACGGCAAAAAACACGACACGCTTGTCTGGATTCTCGCGCGCGATCCGCACGGCGTCGAGCGGAGAATAGACCACACGCACGTCCCCGCCTTCGGACTTCACCATGAAAAGATCCTTTTCCGAGCCGGGAACGCGCAACATATCGCCGAAAGAGGCGAGAACGACGCCGGGCCTGGAGGCGATGGCAATGGCCTTGTCGATCTGTTCGAGCGGCGTAACGCACACCGGGCACCCCGGCCCGTGTACGAGTTCGATTTCCGCGGGCAGAAGCTGGTCGATACCGTTCTTCAGTATCGAATGCGTCTGGCCTCCGCAAATTTCCATGATCACCCACGGCCGCGTCGTCGTATTGTGGATTTCCCTGACGATGGCTTTGGCCAGGCGGGGATCGCGAAATTCGTCGAGGTATTTCATGCCGGCGCATCCCCTTCCCGTTCGGTATCTTCCTCGTCGAGCGGCATGCCGAAGATATCCGTGCCTTCTTCCGCCGCCGCCTTTTCCAGGTCCGCCCAGAGCTCGTACGTTTTTTGCGCTTCCTCCTCGTCGACGATACCGATTGCAAAGCCCGCATGTACAAGCGCGTACTGGCCAACTCGGATGTCGGGCACGTACTCGAGGCAGGCGGTATTGATCGTGCCCGAATAATCGAGCTTGCCCATCTTCATGCCTGCCTCGTCGAATATCTCTATCAGTTTACCCGGAATTGCAAGACACATAACCTCTCCTGAGATTGTTTACTGAGCACAAGTGAAACCGCAGGTCATTTCCCCGCCCCAGCGGCATGGATACCGGCGATGACGGCCTGCCCCAAAGCCAGCCCGCCGTCGTTGGCCGGAACCACGCTGTGCGTGAGTACCTCGAACCCTTCCCCCTGCAATCTCGTGACAATGAAGTTAAAAAAGAATACGTTCTGAAAGACACCGCCGCTCAACGCGACCTTGTTCAATCCCGTTGCCTCCCGCGCGTTTTTCGCCAGTCGCACGAATATCTCCGCCAGCGTCAGGTGAAACATGGCGGCGATTCGCGAAAGCGGCACGTTGGATCGAAGGTCTCCCACGACACTCTCGACAAGCGGAAGCACGGAAAACGAGCCGTGCGCCCCCCGCTCGGGAAGCGCGTTTTCGTAAACCGCGCGCACGGACTCATCGACGCTCATCTCCAGCTCGATGGCAGGCTGGGCTTCGTAATTGGCCACTTCCCGGATGCCGAGGATGGAGGATACGGCATCAAACAAGCGGCCGCAACCCGATGATACAGGCGAATTTACGCCGCGATCTATCATCCTGAGCATAACGGGCAATTCCCCGCGATGCCTTTCGATGACAGGGATGCGGAGCGCCTCGATTCCTGCTCCGAACGACGCATACAAGTAGCTCACCGCCATGCGCCAGGGCTCGCGAACCGCCGCTTCGCCACCGGGCATGGGCACCGGTTCCAACCATGCAAACCGCGTGAATTCCCGCGCGTCCCCCACCAGTACTTCCCCTCCCCAGATCGTTCCATCCGTGCCGTACCCGGTTCCATCGAGAATGATGCCGATCGTCTTTCCGCTCACACCGTTTTCCGCCTGGACGGACACGAGGTGGGCGTGGTGATGCTGCACGCCGACGAGCGGAAGCCCCTGTTCCGTTGCCCACTTGGTGGAAAGGTACTCGGGGTGCAAATCATGGGCGATGATTTCGGGCTCGATTTGAAGGATATCTTTCAGGTACCCGATGCTGTGCTGGTAAAATTTGAACGCGGCCGGGTTGTCAAGGTCGCCGATGTGCTGGCTGAGAAAAACGGCGTTCCCGCGGGTCAGCGCTATGGCGCTCTTGAGTTCGCCACCGCAGGCGAGAACGGGCGTCTTGAATTCCCCCTCGACAAACACGGGAACCGGAACGAAACCGCGCGACCGACGGAGCAGACGGGTCTTTCCGCCAACGACGCGTGCCACCGAATCATCGCAGCGTTGAAGGATTTCCCGGTCATGAAGCAGGAAAAAATCCGCCAGCGGACGGAGCCGCTCCAGCCCTTCAGCGTTGCCGATGGCGATCGGCTCCTCGGAATAATTGCCGCTGGTCATGACGAGCGCGTCGAAACGTTCCCGCACGAGCAGGTAATGCAACGGTGTGTAGGGCAGCATGAATCCAAGATACGCGTTGCCCGGCGCGACCGACGGGGCTACGGGAGTCTCGGCGCGGGCTCGCAACAGAACGATGGGTCGAGTGGGAGCGGCAAGGAGCGCTTTTTCTTCCTCCTCC
This sequence comes from Bacteroidota bacterium, assembly GCA_027021285.1. Classification (GTDB taxonomy): domain Bacteria; phylum Bacteroidota; class Ignavibacteria; order SZUA-365; family JAADGX01; genus JAADGX01. Next base: position 2,982 of record JALUUP010000227.1, read on the forward strand.
ACGTAACAGAAGCGTTCTATCGTTTCGATGTCCGGCGCCATCATGGCAAACGGCTTTTCCGCCCTCCCCTTCCTGCGCCGTAACTCGCTGACGGCGGCATCATTGAAGGCATCCACGGCAAGATGGAAGCCGCCGAGTCCGCGTATGGCCACGATATTCCCCGCTTTCAGCAAATCGACAGCGCTTTGCACCGGATCGTCCGTCGCGATCATGTCGCCGTTCCGGTCTCTCAGCTCCACCTTCGGGCCGCAGACCGGACAGGCGTTGGGCTGGGCGTGAAACCGCCGGTTGCCAGGATCGTGATACTCGCGCTCGCAATCGGGGCACATGGGAAAGACACGCATGGATGTCTTCGGGCGGTCGTACGGAATTCCCGCCGTGATGGTAAACCGCGGGCCGCAATTCGTGCAGTTGATAAAGGGATAGCGATACCGCCTGTCCGCGGGATCGAACAGCTCGCGCAGGCAATCCGCGCAGACGCTCATGTCGGGAGCTATCAACGTCGAGGCGGATGCGTTATCATCGCTCTCGATAATCGAGAAACCGTCGTCATGGCTGGGGGGAATTTCCTTCAAGGCAAAGTCCACGATCCGGGAAAGAGGCGGCGCTTCTTCCCGCAGCCGCCTGCGGAAGGTGTCCAGGTTTTCGAGGGGGCCTTGTGCCTCGATGAGCACGCCCTCGCTGGTGTTGTTCACGAAACCGGCCAGGTTCAATTCCCTGGCAAGGCGATACACGAAAGGCCGAAAGCCTACGCCCTGCACGATACCGTTGATGTGAAATCTATAGCGACGATGCGGCATTGACAGCATATTCGTTGGAGCGCCGGACCCTCGTTCTAACGCGTCGTAACCGGCGCCGTATTCTGTTCGCGGACGTGGAACAGCAACGGGAAATTACGCCCCGTGCATTCCCTGCTTTTTCTCCGCCACGAATGCCCGAAGCCACGCGAACCAGGATTCCAGGCCTTCGCCCGTCCGGCAGGAAACATCGAATATTGTAAGGCCGGCGTTGATCGAGCGGGCGTTCGCCTTCACGTTTTCCATGTCGAAATCGGACGTTCCCAGGAGGTCGATCTTGTTAATGACCATGACGGACGAACGGCGGAACATCGCGGGATACTTCAACGGCTTGTCGTCGCCTTCCGTCGTGCTTATGACCACCACTTTCATATCCTCGCCAAGGTCATAGCTGGAAGGACAGACCAGGTTCCCGACGTTCTCCACGAACAAGAGGTCCATGTTTTCGAGGTCGAGCTCGGGCAGGACCCTGCTCACCATCCTGGCGTCCAGGTGACAGGCACCCCCGGTGACGATCGGCCGGACCATCCTGGCGCCGGCCTTGACAAGCCGGACGGCATCGTTATCGGTCTGTACGTCGCCCGCGATCAGACCGATCCTGAGTTCGCCGGCCAGAGCGCCGATCGTTTTTTCCAGGAGCGAGGTTTTTCCCGATCCGGGCGAGCTGACGAGATTGAGCGCTGCCACACCGTTCCGATTCAGAACCTGGCGGATCTCTGCGGCAAGACGGTCGTTTTCCGAAAGGACTTTCTTTTCCAGGGTAATTTTCCCGGTCATGACAGACCCCAGAATTCTTGATGTAAGAATGGAATGGCGGATCGGACATTGAGCGGTAACGAGCCGTGTCCCGCGTTCCACCCGCCGTTGTAAAGATAGTCATCGCCCCGGTGAAATCGAAACGGAGCCATACGCCGCGAACGAGTAATGAAATCGCAAGCGGGAAGGAACGTGAAGATCAGCTCGGCGCGTGACGCTCCGGAGGAGATTCGTCCTCAACGTCCAGGTACGCGATGTCAAGCTCCTCGCCCTGCGTGACATCGACCGCGCCCGACGCGCAGTGCGGGCAGGCGAACAGGAAGTTTTCCACTTCGAAGTCCTTCCCGCATTCCCTGCACTTGCCGCGGACAGGGAGATACTCGATGACCAGCCGCGACCGTTCCAGCGGCGTGTCGATCACGAGCGCCTCGAAGCCGAATTCCAGGGCGTCCGGCACCACTCCGCTCAGCGCGCCGATCCGCACCACGATGCGTTTGACGGCAGGGAGCTGCTTGACTTCGATTTCGTGGAGGACGGTCTTGATGATGGAATCGGCTATTGAAAGCTCATGCATTCGGCGGCTTCATGCGGAAGGTGAAGATCGCAGGGAATGAATTTCCTGGAGAACGAGTTTCACGATGTTCGGCACCTGGGCTTCAAGCTCAGGCGACAGTTCCATCCGCACTTCGTGGATGACCGGGATGGAAACCGCGAACAGCGTCACATCCGGTTCGCTCCCCAAAAGATAGTAGGAATCGAGCAAATCTTTCAATCCGATATCGTGCGCGGTAAGGGTCTGGGGATAATCACTGGAGTACCGGGGGGTCAACCGCCGGACGGTGCCCGGGGGAGAACCGTCGATCGTGGCGTCGATAAGGATGACTTTTTTCGCCCGCTGCATTGGATCGAGAAGGAGGAAACTTCCCGTTCCACCATCGAGACACTCGACCCCCTCCGGGAGCGCTTCCTCCTGGAGGGCGCGCACCACGTGAACACCGACGCCCTCGTCACCCATGAGAACGTTTCCTATTCCGAGAACGAGCAACGGCATTTCCATTTTTTCCATAAACGGTCAACCATCATGTGCAAGAAAAAACGCCCCCGTTCGTCGCCGCTGTGGACATGAACGGGGGCGATGAGGATTAATCCTTTCGGGTGAACTTCCAGCCGCCCACCATGGAGGACGTGGTTCCTCTTCCTTCCACGTAGTCATGGTAGAAAACCAGGTACACGTGGATAATGATAAAGACGATAAAGAACCACATGAACATGTGATGCCATTGGCGCACGGCGAAATCGCCGCCCATGAGGGGAACCACCCAATTGAAGAGTTGCGGCAACGGTGAAGAGCTCATGCTCGAATACATGGCAAAACCGGTTATGCACTGGAAGAGAAAAACGATGAACGTCAGAAAATAGATCAATCCCGCCAGGGCGTTATGACCGAGGGATATCCTGCCTCGCATCTTGGTCTGCAGGATATCCACCTTGAGGATCTCGACCATTTCCCGCCACTGATCCTTCTTCAGCGGAATGAAGTTATGCCACTTCGCAAACTTGTTCCCAACAAAACCCCAGTAAATACGCACCAGGAAATTGAAGAAGAAAATGAACGCGCTCACGAAATGAAGGAATCGGACGGTGCCGAACCAATACTGCTGGTACGCTTCATTCCCGTAGGTGATAGTTGTGGGATTCCCGATAACGTACCCGGTGACAATCAATATCGTCACCGTGATGGCGTTGACCCAGTGATACAACCGGACGGGGAATTCCCACACGTACACCCGCTGATACGATGAGGTCGTCGTGTTTTGCATGGCGCCCTCCTATACGACCTTGACCTGGCGGATGTGCTTGCCCGCAGGGTCGTAGAGATGCACGGCACAGGCGATGCACGGATCAAAGGAGTGTATCGTTCGAAGGATCTCCAGGGGCTGATCGACATTGGCCACCGGAGTCCCGATAAGCGCTTCCTCGTACGCCGAACGCTGTCCCATACCGTCGCGCGGCGAGGCATTCCAGGTGCTGGGCACAACGAGCTGGTAGTTGTCGATTTGTTTGTCCTTGATCCGGATCCAATGAGCCAACGCGCCACGCGGAGCCTCACTCATTCCAACACCCTCAGCCGTTGCGGGCCAGGTATTCGGGTCCCACTTTTCATCGTTGAAGGTGCGCGTATCACCCGCCTTGATATTGGCGATCAAGTCGTCATAGAACTCTTTCATCCAGCGCACGACGAGTCGTGTCTCCAGCCCGCGGGCAGCAGTGCGGCCCAATGTGGAAAAGACCGCGGTCACGGGAACGTCGAGTTTGGCCAGCGCTTCGCCGACCACTTCCTTCACATCATCGTTGCCGCTGGCATAAGCGACCAGGATGCGCGCCAGCGGACCAACTTCCATGGGATGCTCTTTCCACCGGGGGGTCTTCAACCAGGAATATTTCCCATCCACGTTCAAATGCGCATAGGGCGGTTTCGGTCCCGTGTAATTGAATTCCGTCTCGCCATCCCACGGATGCTTACCGGCATCGTCGCCGTCGGAGTACTTGTACCAGGAATGCGAGATGTATTCCTTGATTTCCTCGGAATCCCTTGGATTCACCTCGTGAATTTCATCCAGGTTGCGGTCGAGAATAGCGCCGCGGGGGAATTTGAACGAATCGGGCTGATTATATCCCCTTGTGGGCAAGTCGCCGTACGCGAGATAATTTTTCAACCCGCCACCGACGGCGGCCCAGTCCTTGTAGAACCCGGCCACGGCCAACAGGTCGGGCAAGTACACCTGCTCCACCATATCGATGGCGCCCTTGATCAATGAACCGACGAAGTTCAACCGCTCGGAATTGATCGCGTTGACTTCTTCCAGGTTGATCGAACAGGGCACACCTCCCACCAGGTAGTTTGGATGCGGGTTCTTGCCGCCGAAAATGGCGTGGATCTTTACGATTTCCTTTTGCCATTCCAGGGCTTCGAGGTAATGCGCCACGCCCAGAAGATTCACCGCCGGTGGAAGCTTGTAGGCTGGATGCCCCCAGTAGCCGTTGGCGAAAATCCCGAGTTGGCCGCTTTCGACGAAAGTCTTGACGCGTTGTTGCACGGCGGCAAAGTAGGCCGGTGAACTCTTCGGCCAGGCGGAAATTGCCTTTGCGATAGTGGAAGTCTCGTTCGGATCAGCTTTCAAGGCGCTGACCACGTCCACCCAATCCAGGGCGTGAAGGTGATAAAAATGCACCACGTGGTCCTGTACATACTGCGTGCAGAACATCAGGTTGCGAATAAGTTCGGCGTTTTTTGGAACGGAAATTCCGAGAGCATCCTCGACCGTCCGGACACTGGCCAGAGCATGAACCGTTGTACACACGCCGCAAGCGCGCTCCGTAAAGGCCCATGCGTCACGCGGATCACGGCCTTTCAGAATTTTTTCGAATCCGCGCACCATGGTGCCGGAGCTATAGGCATCTGTAATGACGCCATTCTCGACGGTAGCTTCAATGCGCAGGTGCCCTTCGATACGGGTAATGGGATCGACAACGATACGTGCCATTATTCTTCACCTCCTTCCACGTCACCGGATTCCGGGACGGAATTCTGTATCTCTTCCGCGATGAGTTTTCTTTTCCGGATATTGGTCGTGATCGCATGCGCGGTTACGCCAACGGCCGCTGCCACACCAACCACGGTGCCAATCGTATCCGCAGTGGTTTCGATACCGAATCCGGGAAAGCTCGCCAGATGTCTGTAGAACGGCCCGTTGTCCCAGAAACCGTTCTCGCTGCACCCGAGGCAGCCGTGACCGGATTGGATGGGATAACTCGTTCCTTCGTTCCAACGCGTGACGGCGCATGCGTTGTACGTCACCGGACCACGGCATCCCATCTTGTACAGGCAATACCCCTTGCGGGCGTTCTCGTCGTCCCACGATTCGACGAATAATCCCGCATCATAAGTCGGCCTGCGATAGCAGGTATCGTGGACGCGCCGCGAGTAGAATTCGCGGGGACGTCCCTGGCTGTCAAGCTCAGGAATTTTTCCAAAGACCAGGATATGCGTCACCACGGCGGTCATTACTTCGGCGATAGGAGGACATCCGGGAACGTTGATAACCGGCTGGCTCAGGATGTCATGCACCGGTGTCGCACCCGTCGGGTTGGGGGCCGCGCCTTGGATGCACCCGTTCGACGCACAACTTCCCCAGGCGATCACCGCAGCCGCGTTTTTTGCAGTTTCACGAAGAATATCCACCGCCGATTTCCCCGCGATGGTACAGTAAATCCCGTCATCCTCGAGGGGTATGGAACCTTCGACAAGCAGGATGTACTTACCCGCGAACTTCTTCATCGTATCTTCCATGCACTGCTCCGCCTGGAAGCCCGCCGCTGCCTGAAGCGTTTCCGTGTAATCCAGGGACAAATAGTCGAAGACGACATCCGCTACTATCGGGTGGGACGACCGTATGAATGATTCGCTGCAACAGGTACACTCCTGGAAATGCAACCAGATCACGGGAGGCCGGGGTTCTTTTTCGAACGCACGGAGTACGCGTGGAAATCCGGCGCTTCCGATTCCGGCTAACGCAGCAGCAAAACTGCAAAACTTCAGGAATTCACGACGTGAATGTCCCTTCGCTTGCATGGTTTGCCAGATGGTAAGATTTTCAGCCATCGGTACCTCGTAATTATTGAAACATGGAAAATCAAAAAGCCTCTGGTTGCGACAAAAGCTAATTCCATGCCAATTCGTCACTGTTCCGGCTGTCATAATAAAGCGGTCAAAATCAACCAAATAAAGACATCTCAAGGTACGAAACATTGAAGAAGCAGGTCTTCGGGTCTTATGCACGGGAACGATGCCACTTCATATTCCCATTTCCGAGAATTATCCGTATTCGCGGAGAAAGTGGAATGTTACTTGGAAAACATCCTTCTTCATACTGCTACAAACATGGTTTATACACTGCCATTACAGACCACCAAGGCGGATGTTCACGAGAATAGCATTTCCGCCTCGAAGCGGTCGCTTCCTGAAAGGCGGGGTTCACTCTAGAGATGACGGATTCGTAAAAATTCCCAAAAAAAAAGGCGAGGGAACATCCTCGCCTTTGTGATCATGGGGTTTGAACATCTACCCTCTGCGGCCCCACCACCTGAAGATTCTCTTGAATCGCTCCTGTTGCTTTTCGTTAAGGATGTTGTAAATACTCTTCATGTACGTCTTTCTGCACTCGAGCAGTGCCTTGAACGCTTCCTTCCTTGAATCGTACTTGCCATCCTTAATATCCTGGAACACCCCTTTCAGACATTCGTGATATTCCTTCGTAAATTTCTTGACATCTTCCTGTTGGTCCTTGTCAAGCCGCAAAGCCCAGATCAAGAACCGCAAGAAACGCCGCGAGAGGACTTCAGAGCGGTTCGACAGGTCTGTCGTTGAAGGCGACTCGACAGAACGCTCGTAATCACTGAAATACTTCGTCGAAAAATACGCGATATCTTTATTGGTCATGCCGTCTTTCCGATCATGCTTCCGGTCGTGACGACGATGCCACTTCCGCCATTTCATGAGGCGCTCCCACTTCTTAAGCTGTTCGTCGGTGAGAATTTTCTTGATGGATTCAACGTACGTCTCGCGACACGCCTTCATTTTCTCGAATGCTTCCTTTCGGTCGATGTCGCCGTTCTTGTACGATTCGCGAACAGCTTTCAAGCAGTCGTAGTACGCCTTTCCGGCTTCCTTCCACTGCTCGACTTGAGTCGAATCCAGGCCAAGGTACCTGATGAGGAACCGAAGGAAACGCCGGTGGTGGTTCATGCCCATGGCCTGGTCTTCACTGTCGAACACCACGGATTTTTCAAATGAATCAATGAACTGACCGTCGTACTCCTCGGTCACCGGCGCTGATTGTTCCAGATCGGGCTGTGTCGGGTTATCCTCCCTCGAACACCCGGAGATGAAGAAAAACATCGCCAGCATTGCGATGCTCAAACCTGGAATAGTTATTCTGCGCATTGTAATACCTCCAAATGATACAATGGGTGAAAGAAAATGTTATTCTTTAGTCGTAAATGTACTATCAGATTTCCTGTTATGCCAGTACCTTGGCTCCTAATGACCGGATCTCGAGGCACACCTTTAGTCTGCCGGTAAAGGTGTGCCGCCTCATCATATCCTGACATATTCTCCTGCGGAAAAGAAATGCCGTGGTGAGATCCGGTTTTCATTTCATCAATAGCATACTTTTGGTAAAAACTCCCTGCGGGGTCGTCAAGACCGCCGTATAGACTCCACGGGACAATCGTCCGGCACGAAATGACACCGTGTACGCTCCCGGAGCCAACACATCATCGATCAAGGTTGCGACCGTTCGCCCGTACATATCGACGACGCGCAATGCGATTCTTTCGTTCGCAGATACCAGCACTCGAAGTTGTGTAACGGAACTGAACGGATTCGGATAATTTTGTGCAAGTTCCGTGGTGAGCGGAACAGTATGTTCCCTTGATATACCGGTAGCCACTTGCTGCGTCAAGACCAGGTTCATTTTATCGACCGCGCGCTGGTCTTTATACGCGACCCTGATTGTATGGGGAGTACGGCAAGAATATGCCGGAAAATCGGCAAAGATTTCAATGTCGCCTTCTGTGACACCTTTCAACACGTAACTACCGTCTTCCATCGAAAACGCGTGAGCGACAACGACCCCCTCGTCGTCACGCGCAATCACCGACGCGGCAAAGATCGGCTTTCCTTCCTGCGTTAAAACGTTACCCGTGATCATCCCCGCTCCATCATGCCGGATTTCCGGAACAACGATATCGGCTCGCAACATCTCCGTTTGACCTGGGAGCAATTTCGAATCACACCATTTCATTGCGACCAGCGGAGTGCCCGAATAATATGCCGGAGCATATTTTTCAACCGACACGGGAACAGCCAGCAGCGAAACGGGCTGGTCGGTTTCAATGATGCCGCTGTACGAACCGTCCACACCTGTTGGAATTGACTGTTCAACGCTTATCCGGCCCGAGTTCAACTGCAACACCTGGATAAGCGCCTGCACGCCCACGCCAAACCTGTTGAAGACACGCCCAATGATGGGTCGTCCTCGTTTCGGAAGCGCGTCGAGCTGGAAATTCAGATTGACCTTGTCAGCCCGGA
>JALUUP010000228.1 GCA_027021285.1 Bacteroidota bacterium
GATCTTGTGCGGCATCATGACACCGTCCACCTTGCGGTAGTCGGACATTTCCATTTCCTGCGTGATCGGTCCCCTCTGCGTTTCCATGACCGACTCCGCCCCGATGGGCAGAAATGTCTTCGCGTCCAGGTAGTAGGTGAAGGTGGAACCGTTGGGCTTGTTGAGCACCAGGACGTAGCAATCTGATCCCTTGAACTGCTTGCGGCCCCTGGCCTCGGGCTTGATCTTCAGCTCGTCCAGGCGGAGGATTTCGTTGAACTGGGCTTCCAGCAACAGGTCGTCTCGCTGCTTGCCCTGGAGTTCCTGGACGTTGCCGCCCATGACCTGGACCGCCCGTTCGCCGTCCACGTAGGTTTCCTGTTTCATGACGCCGAGGTCCAGCATGCGGTACTGCTTGTTTGGCGCCTTGGAGATCTCCAGCATGGAACCATTGAACGTTCGTCCGCCCATGTCGATCGTGACGTCTCCCTTCATGGTGCGGTCGGTGATGGCTTCCATTGCTTTCCTGCCGCCGGTGGCTTCGATCATTTTCTCCACCAGCTGCTCGGCAGTGAGGTCGGACGGCTCCGCTTCTTTCACGGGCTGAAGATCGGTGTCGTACACTGTTACCGATCCGAAGGCCGCCAGCTTGTCTTTGATCTCGGAGGCGTCGCCGACGACCACGAACGCGATATTCTTGTCCGGAAGCCATGTGCGCGCAATTTCCTGCAACCGCTCTGGTGTAACGGCATTGATTTTCTGAACGAACGTTTTGTAGTAATCCTTGGGAAGGCCGTAGAGATCGATCTGTTGAACGCGGGAGGCGGTGGTATTGGCGCTCTCCATGCTGAGCAGGAACTGTCCGTTGATATACTGCTTGTGCATGTTGAGTTCCTCTTCGCTGACCGGCTCGTTTTTCATCCGTTCGATTTCAAAGAGAAACTGCGTTACGGCGGAATCGGTGGCCGCTCGGCGGACGTCGGCCGATGCCGACCAGGAACCCGCCATCTTGCGGGCGTCCATGTAGCTGTAGGCGCCGTACGTGAACCCGTGTTTCTCGCGCAGGTTCTGGAACAGCCGCCCGCTGAATCCTCCTCCGAGAATGGAGTTCATGAGCGTGAAGGCCGGGTAGTCCGGGTTATTGCGCTTCATCCCCATGCCGGTAACCAAGATGGTGGACTGGACGGCGGAAGGACCGCGGTCCACGAGGTGCACCGTCTTCCCTTTCAATGGCTCCGGGTTCGGAAAATCGCCCACGGGCGCTTTGCCGCCTTTCCACGTGCCGAAGTAGCGTTTTATCACGGGCATGATTTCCTCGGGCGTCACGTCGCCGACCACGGCCAGGGAAGCGTTTCCGGGAACGAAGTGTGCGCGGTACCGCGCCAGGATGTCATCGCGCGTGATGGACTTCAGGCTGGCCTCGGTGGGATTCAACGCGTACGGATGGCGGTTGTACACGACCTTGCCCTTGAGTTTCCCTGCCAGTGCAGAGGGGTTTTTCTTCTGCATGGCCAGGCCGGAGAGTTCCCGCTTGCGCGTTTTCTCCAGCTCGTCTTCGGGGAAAACCGGGTTGTAAAGAGCGTCCGTCATGAGGTCGAGGATCTTGTCCATGTACTTTTTGAGGCCGTTGCCGGTCAGGAACATCTGGTCGTCCGAGGCGCCCGCGCCGATACTCGCCCCGATGAAGTCCGCTTCCTTGGCAAACTCCAGGGCGGTGCGGTTGCTGGTTCCCTTGGTGAGCAGCGCGCACATGATATCTGCCAGGCCGGACTGCTTTCCGTCGTATTCCGCGCCCGTCTTGAACAGGATGCGAAACGTGACCAGTGGTTCCTCGTGGTTTTCCACCACGAACACCTTCAGCCCGTTATCCAGCTTGGTTTCGTAAAAATCCGGAAACGCGGCCTTGGGAGGCGGTCCCGGTTCCGGTTGCCTGGTGCGGTCCACCTGGGCCTGGACAAAAGCGGGCGCAATCAATAGCGAAATAAGAACGATGTACAGTGTCTTCATGGTTGTATTCCTGTCAATCACGAGAATTTACTTTTCCGGAACCACGTAGCGAATGACGTTCCGCCGTTCGGGTTTGAGGTATTTCCGGGCGACACGCCGGATGTCTTCCCGGGTGACCTGCATGTACTTTTCGATCTCCGTGTTGGCCAGCGACGCGTCGTTGTAGAACACGGCGTACGTTGCGAGTTTCTGTGCCTTGCCCAGGACGCTGCTGAACCCGGAGATGAACTGGGACTCCGTCTGGTTGCGTACTTTCTGGAATTCCTCCTCGGTGACCCCATCTTTCTGCAGCCTTTCGATCTCCTCGTTCACTACTTTCTCGATGGAGTCCAGGCTGGAGCCCTGGTTGCCGATGACGAAAAAAGCGAACATGCCCGCCTTGTCAAGCGACATGGGAAAACTTGCAGCCTGGAGCGCCATCTGCTCCTTGTCCACCAGCCGCCGGTAGAGCCGCGAGCTCTGCCCGGTGGAAAAGATCTTGCCCAGGAAATTCAGGGCATAGGAGTCCGGGTTATGTTGATCCACCGTCGCATAGGAAACAACCAGCGCGGGCAGAGGCGTCTTCTCCTCCTTCACGGTCAGCCGCCGCTCGTTCTTCTGCTCCGGGAT
>JALUUP010000229.1 GCA_027021285.1 Bacteroidota bacterium
TTTTCGATCTCACTTCCCCACTCCACTCTCGTGACATTGAAAATCTATAACCAGCTTGGAATCGAAGTGGCGACGGTAGTTGACGGCCTCCGCCTGGACAAAGGCGTTCACACGGTTTCGTTCAATACAGGCGCGCTGAACCCCGACGTGTACCTGTACGTTTTGCGGACACCGGAATTTTCGGCTTCACGCAAGATGGTGATTCTCGAGTGAGAACACCCTCCTTCTGGTGAGAGCGCGGGAGAAGTCTCCCGCGTTTTTTGTTGATGAAATACTAGTTCAACGCCTGCTCGATGCGCGGCAGGATTTCATTCAGGAACTGTTTGTGAAAAACAGGTTTTGGAAAATAGAAATTCGCGCCCAGGGAAAACGCATACTCCATATCCACATCCGTGTGCAGAGCGGAGATGACGGCGACAACGATATCCGAGGTTCCAGGATTATGTTTCACCTTTTCGCAAAGCGCGAAACCATCCATGAGGGGCATCATGAGATCGAGAAAAATGACGTCTGGTTTTTTCTCCTGGATGCGCTCCAGGGCCTGGCGGCCATTATGCGCTTCTACCACCTCGTATCCCGCTCTCCGCAAGAGCGTTGCGCAAAGGCTCAAAATACCTGGTTCATCATCGACAACCAGGGCGCGTCTCGTGCGCGCGCGTTGGGCCTTCTCTCGATCCTCAGGGGATTTCCGCTCGATGACGCGGGAATTTTGTCGCTGTGCCAGGTTCAACATCGCATACCTCCTCCAAATAAGACGTTACCATGTCGGCGGCGGTGTAGCCACTTCGGGCGGCTCCTTCAAGTGTTGACGGCAACCCCGTATCCGTCCAGTCACCGGCAAGGAACAAGTTGCGGGCAGGTGTCCGTGGACCGGGTCGAATTCGTTCCAGTCCAGGTGTCGCTTCGAACGTCGCCGACCGTTCCAATAAAGTGCGGATCCCGCGCGGCTGGAATTTTTCAAGTTCAGGGAACAGGTGTTCCAGCTCCTTGAAAACATCCGCTTGCGGCGGACGGCCCTCCTCAAAAACAGCCGCGGAGATCACGCAGGTATGCATCCACAAATCCCGAACGATCTTCCTGGTGAAAATCCACTGTATGTTCGTGCCCAGCAATCCCAGCATGGGCTCCGTTGTTATCGGTTTTTCGATGAAAAACGTGAGCGAATAAATCGGTGAAGGACTCAACCTGCTCACGACCGCGGACAGTGTTTCATCCGGCCAAAGCGATCCCGCCAGTTTGCCAGTTTCTTTCCATGGCGTTGCCAGCACGACGGCAGACGGCTCCAGCAACATGCCGTCTTTCAATACGACGCCGCAGACGATGCCGTTGTTAACCACCAGGCGCTTTACGCCGTTGCCCGTGACGATCGTTCCATTCCTTCGGCTCAATTCTCGCAACGCATCATCCACGTACAACCGCGTGAGACTGACCTCGGGAAGGAGAAGATCGGATGCGTCACGAACTCCGAAAAACACTTCCTTCAGGACGACCGCCAGCATTTTCGCCGATGCCCTTTCCGGCTTCGTGTTCAGCGTGGCGAGGCAGATCACCGACCACAGATTCCGGATTGCTTCTTCCGATTGACCAAGACCGGCGAGCCAGTGTGCAGCGGTTTCCCCGTCCAACGCCCCCAGTTTCCGTTCGTCCAGTGATTGCAACGCCGCCCCAACACGCAATGCCCGAAACCGGTCTTTCAGCGGAAGCGCGCGGAATCCAAGAATGCCTCGAACCACGCCCGATTTTCCACTGCCCGTCCGCAGTTTCAATTCCGCACGCTGCCCGCTCGCATGCCGGAATGGAATGCGTAAGGGCGAGACGCGCCGGAGCTTATGATCCGCACCAATGTCCTTCAAAAATCCCAGGAACACGCTGTAACACCCCATGATCAGGTGCTGGCCGTTGTCGACTTCCATCCCGGTCCTTGGATCGGAAAACGAGTACGCCCTTCCGCCACAGTGTTTCTTCGCCTCGACAAGCGTAACCTTGCATCCGTTCCGGGCCAATTCCAGCGCTGCCACCAGACCCGCGACTCCCGATCCCACTACCAGGCAATCACGCATCGACAACCTCCACATGCGGTGCCGGGCTGAACCATTCGCTTAGAGCAAGCCAGATTTTCTTCGGTGTGGAAATGGTAATCTTTTCGGTGAAGACGTCGTAGTTCTTTTTCTCGATGCGTTCCAGGATGTGAAAATAAATCCTGTCCATGATGCGCGCGGCCAGGAACGAGGCCCGGTCTTCCAGGGCAAGCGAACGCCGCGCCCGCAGGTAGTAGTCCCGCGCCCGGTTGCATTCGAACTGCATCAGGCGCCGGAAACTCTCGTTGTACTCGCACCGGAGCAATTCCTCCTCCGAGTATCCGAAGGCCGCAAAATCTTCCCGTGGAATATAAATGCGCCCCTGCTCGGCGTCGTGCTTCACGTCGCGAACGATGTTCGTCAATTGCAAGGCAATGCCGAGATCGATGGCGTACTGCCTGGCGCTCTCCTTCCGGTACCCGAAGATCTCGCTGCACATCAATCCCACGGTGGAGGCGACTTTATAACAATACTCCTTCAACTCGTCGAATGTATCGTATCGCGAATTGTGCAGGTCCATCTCCATTCCCTGGATGAGCTCAAAAAAGTGTTCGACAGGGATACGGAAACGCCGGGCAATGACCATCAGCCGGTTGAGCAGCGCGAATTCCGAGTCGCCCCGCGTGGCCCGCGTCAGTTCTTCCAACCAGCGTTTCAGCCGCGCATGCTTGACCTTCGGATCGTCGTCTTCGTCCACGATATCGTCAGTTCGGCGACAAAAGGCATATACCGTGTGGATGGCGTCCCGCTTCTGGGAGGAGAGAAATCGAAACGAGTAGTAAAAATTCGTCCGGCTGGTGCGCGTGATCTGCCCTACGGATTCTCCATCCCGCGCTTTCACAGGCAGCAAGGCCCGGGCAAATACAACAGCACCGTCTTTCCAGCCAAGTTGCGGACGTTCCGTGAGCAGTTTCTCCTGGAGCTTGCTGGCGGACTCCAGTATCCGCATGCCGCCGTGCCAGGTGGCTCGTATTTCCAACCGCAGCCGGAAAGGCAGGACGGAGAACAACGGTGTGGCGCGTCGGAAGAGCTCTTTAGTTCGATCAATTTCAAATTGCAGAAGGCGTCGTACGTCGGATGGATCGCCGGTCACGCGCGATCCATCCAGCTTGCAGTGAAACGTGCGCAGGTCTTCGCCGGGAAGGTACACCCTGCCCTTTTCCGCATCGACGGAAATGTCCTGCCAGAAATTTGCCAGCTGCAATCCCGTGCACAAATCGTCCGAAGCTGCACGGGCGGCTTCGTTGTCAACACCGAATATCAGGAGCAGGATTCTTCCAACGGGGTTGGCGGATTTGCGACAATATTCCAGCAGGCCGGAATAGGATTCATAGCGCTGGACGCGCACGTCCTGGGCGAAAGCGTCGAGGAGGTCGTGGAAATGGGAAGCGGGTATGCCAAAGGTGTTCGCGGTATCCGTGAGAGCAGCCATGCGCGGTGGGGGTTCACCCGCAAGGGCCCGATCCAGGTCCGTGCGCATTGCCGCGAGTTCCCGCAACCGTTCTTCCGGAGCGTGCGCCCCCTCGTCCGCCGCGTCGTCGGCCGCACGGGCGAACGCATAGACCGCAGCCACGTGATGCCGAAGCCTCGCCGGAACCAGGAACGAAGCCACGGGGAAGTTTTCGTAATGAGCGCGCGCGATCTTCAGGCAGCGGCGGTAATCACGATCGATATTCTCGTTACTATGGAACACGCCTGAATATTGTTCATTTCGCATATACAAACACGGAGTGATCTTTTCTCGTTGAAATCCCGAGAATGTTCGGGATTAAGATAGAACAGAATTTTTCTCTTTGCAAAATATTCTTACAGTCGTCAAGCAGTTTATAACAAAACATGCGCGCATCTCAAGTGATACTTCAAGAGAGACACGTGCCTAAACGGTATTGACGGCGGGACGGTCTCCCCGAATTCTCCTGTAAAAATGTAAAAACGACAATTTTCTATGTAAAATTCCCCGGGCCGGTAATATCATGTACAAAAAATCTGTTATATTTCTTGACCTGCACACGCTCTGATCTTCAGAGTAACAGGCCATGGTCCACCACGATGGTTCTGCGATTTTTCGAGCTGTCATTTCACGTCCTTTTCGCACGAGCACAACATTCACGTGCTTGCTGGCGATGATTGAAAACGCAATACGATAATGATTGAACTCAAACGCTCCAGAAGACTCAAGAAAGAACTCTCGCTTCTCCATGTTTATGCTATTGCAACCGGCACGACATTGAGCGCGGGATTATTTTTATTACCCGGCCTGGCGGCGGT
Source organism: Bacteroidota bacterium (assembly GCA_027021285.1). Classification (GTDB taxonomy): domain Bacteria; phylum Bacteroidota; class Ignavibacteria; order SZUA-365; family JAADGX01; genus JAADGX01. Next base: position 4,347 of record JALUUP010000229.1, read on the forward strand.
GGAAGCAGGTCCGGCTATCGTGCTTGCATACATCCTGGCCGCCGTACCGCTCATTCCCGCCATGCTGAGCATCGTGGAGCTTGCCACGGCCATGCCACGCGCGGGCGGTGTCTACTACTTCCTCGACCGCGCTCTCGGTCCAATGGTGGGAACCATCGGCGGGATGGGAACCTGGCTGGCGCTGGTGCTCAAAGTTGCTTTCGCACTGATCGGAATGGGCGCATACATCGCCTTGTTCGTATCCGGCGTTTCCATAACCCCAGTTGCGATCTGCCTGGCTGTCGCGCTCGGAATACTGAATATTTACAGCGCCAAGAAGACCGGGCGATTCCAGTTGTTCCTTGTGGTGTTCCTTCTCGGCGTCCTGGCCTGGTTCATATTTAACGGGCTCCTGGAGATCAACCCGGCGCATTTCACCGGCTTTCTCGACCCCGGCGCTTCCGCCATTCTCAGCACCGCAGGTCTCGTGTACATCAGCTACGTCGGCGTTACAAAAATCGCCAGTCTTTCCGAAGAAATTGAAAACCCTGAACGGAACATCCCCCTGGGCGTCTTTCTCGCCCTTGCCACCGCCCTGGTTATCTACGGCGTGGGTACTGTCATCATGGTGGGAGTATTGCCCATGGAAGTTCTCCGGGGCGACCTTACACCCGTTGCCACAACCGCCAAGGCCATACTCGGAGAACCCGGCTTCATCCTCGTTTCCGTAGCCGCGCTGGTAGCGTTCGTCTCCGTGGCCAACGCCGGTATCATGAGCGCGTCTCGTTACCCCCTGGCCATGAGCAGGGACCATATTCTGCCCCGGTTTTTTCACCGCCTGGGCAAGCAGGGAACCCCGGTGTCTTCCATCCTCTTCACACTGGGAACCATCATCGCCATTCTCCTGCTTCTGGATCCGACCGGCATCGCCAAGCTGGCAAGTGCGTTTCAACTTCTCGTCTTCGCTTTTGTCTGCCTGGCGGTTATCGTCATGCGCGAGAGCCGCATAGAATCGTACGACCCGGGGTTCCGGTCGCCGTTCTACCCCTGGACCCAGATTATCGGCATCATCGCTCCATTGATTCTTATCGCGGAGATGGGATCCATGTCCATCGCGTTCAGCGCCGGGATCCTCCTGGCCGGGGCTGCCTGGTACTGGTATTACGCCCGGTCCAGCGTCGTGCGCAACGGCGCCATCTACCATATCTTCGAACGCCTTGGGCAACTGCGGTACAGCGGATTGGACCGCGAACTCCGGGGCATCCTCAAGGAAAAGGGATTGCGGGAAGATGATCCGTACGATGAAATCGTAGCCAAGAGCTACGTCATCGATCTCGATAAACCGACAGAGTTCGAAGAGGTCGTGGAAATGGCCTCGGAATGGTTCACCCAGTTCGTATCATACAGCGCCGAGGAACTCAAGGCGCAATTCCTCGAAGGCACGCGCATCGGTATAACGCCCGTCACGCACGGCATCGCTCTTCCGCACCTCCGCATCGAGGGCCTGGAACAATCGGAGATGATCCTGGTGCGCTGCTGCCCCGGCATTCACATCGTGTACAACAACCCTCTCACGCCTGATGACGAGGATGAAGCCGACGTCAAGGCGGTGTTTTTCCTGATCAGTCCCGAAGATAATCCGACCCTGCACTTGCGAATATTGGCGCAAATTGCGGGGCGCGTCGACGACGAACATTTCATGGAAGAATGGGAGAAAGCCGCAAATGACCAGGAATTGAAAGAAGTGCTGCTGCACGACGAACGCTTCCTCTCACTGTTCATCCAGAGAGGCAGTGAATCGGAAGTTCTCATCGGAAAGGCTTTGCGCGACATCCAGATTCCCGACACCTGTCTCATCGCCCTCCTTCGCCGGGGTGGACGAACCATCCTACCGAAAGGCGACACCGTTTTTCAGGAAGGCGACAAGCTTACAATTATCGGGGATATCAAGGGAATGAGTGAAATGAAAAAACGGTATGGCGGCGAATGACTTTTTCACTGCTTCATCCTCACAAGAGAATGGCTCCGTGTAGAAAGGTTCGAGCCGCGTTGAAGATCCAAATGGCTTGATTATCGTTCCGCACATTCGTTATTTCATCGAAAGCTCGGAATCGCCGATACCGCGAAAGAGCAAACCGTATCACCTTCATACAGAGCTTACATGATCAGTCGTAGATTGAAGACACGGCGCCGGGAACCACGCGCGGCCGGGGGATATAAATCCGGCCACATCCATCACTTCCGACGGCCGGCCGAGCTACCCTTCACGCGCGAGCAACGCGACCGCACGACCATCCTTTTCGGAGGATTGACCACCGCGCACGAACACCTGATCGCCGGGGCCTGGCGCGGCCTTGGATACAACTGCGAGCCCCTGCCCCTCCCTGACGTCGAGGCGTACCGGATCGGAAGGGAGTTCAGCGACAACGGCCAGTGCAACCCTACTTACTTTACCGTGGGCAACCTGGTCAAATACCTTCGCGGCCTCCAGTCCGCGGGTATGAACACGGCGGAGATCCTCGATCGCTACGTCTTTCTTACCGCGGGGGCGTGCGGCCCCTGCCGGTTCGGCATGTACGAGGCAACGTTCCGCCTCGCCCTGAGCAACGCCGGTTTCGACGGATTCCGCGTTCTTCTCTTCCAGCAACTCAACGGGCTCGACCAGTCCAACGGTGAAGCCGGCCTGGACATGAACTACGATTTTTTCCTCGGCCTCATCAACGCGTTGAACATCGGCGACATGGTAAACGAGCTCGTCTTGCAGGTTCGCCCGTACGAAGTGGAGCCGGGCGCAACCGACCGGGCGCGGGACGAAGCGCTGCGGTACCTGCACGACCTTCTGAAAAACAAGCCGACCGCCGAACCGGGTCCGCGGTGGAGGAAGCTTTTGACCGGTACAGGGTTCGAGAAAAAAGCACAGTATCTCGTCAAATCCTGGCACCAGTTGACACGTCGCGACCTTGTGAACGCCATGCGTCACGTCCGTTCCCTCTTCGACGCGATCGCCATCGACCGATTCCGCGTCAAGCCGGTCGTGAAGATTACGGGGGAATTCTGGGCGCAGATCACGGAAGGAGACGGGAATTTCAACATGTTCCGCTTCCTTGAAAACGAAGGGGCGGAGATCATGGTGGAGCCGATCGGCACGTGGCTGCTCTACCTCATCGCGCAACACAAGCAGTTCCTCCGCGACCGGCGCGGTCTCCCCGAGGATGGAAAGCGCGTCTCTCCCTGGCGGATCGATCGACGGACGGCTCTGTATCTTCGCTACCTCCGGCGGATGGCGGTGATGAACCTGACGGAGCGCGTTTTCAACCGTGAATACACGCGCCTCCAGGGCGCGCTCAGTCCCACCCTGCACCAGTTGATCAACCAGGACGAGTTGCAGCGCCTGGGAAGTCCGTACTTCAACACGCGGGCGGAAGGCGGCGAAGGACACCTCGAAATCGCCAAGAACATCTATTACCACCTCCACGGTCTCAGCCACATGGTGCTCAGCGTCAAGCCTTTCGGTTGCATGCCCAGCACGCAGTCCGACGGCGCACAGGCAGCGGTCACCGAGCATCACCGCGACCTGATCTACCTGCCCATCGAAACCTCCGGCGAGGGGGAGATCAACGCGCACAGCCGGGTGCAGATGGTACTGAACAGCGCCCGTCAAAAGGCGCGGCAGGAATTCGACCGCGCCCTGGCTTCCACCGGTCGAACGTTGGAAGAACTCCGGGCATTCGTGGACGATCGTCCCGAACTGCAAAGACCCACATACCCCGTCCCGAAAAAAGACGATGTTGTCGGAACCGCAGCGAATTTCGTCCTCCACGTGGCCGACATGATGCGCGCGTAAGCGGTTTTGTGCGTTGGAACCTTTTCCTTTGCCTCTTTTGCGGTAAGGACAGTCATAACCTCTTGCCCCGGCCTGGCCCGCTGAACGCCGACTTCTTCATTCTCCATCATTATGACTTTAACCCCCGCCGTCTTAACTTTGGGGATAGCACGTCCTGAACGGAGCTGACGTCCATCTTCATCCCATCGGAAGTTGTTGTTTCATTCAACGTACAATCTGCGTTAATCATAGATGACCCAAACACCCTACATCATCGGCCTCGACATAGGCTCCACAACAGTGAAAGGCGTCGTGGTCGATACCCGCTCCGGCGCCACGGTCTGGCGCGACTACCAGCGGCATGAAACCCGGCAGGGAGAGAAAGTCCTGGAATTTCTGCGGCGGATCGAGGAGAACGTGCCCGGTTGCGTCGCCGGGCAGGCGGGCGTGTACGTCACCGGCAGCGGCGGGAAAACCATCGCTCCCTTGCTGGGCGCGAAATTCGTCCAGGAAGTGAACGCTGTCTGCCTTGCCGTGGAAAAGCTCCACCCGGAAGCGGGGTCGGTCATCGAGCTCGGTGGACAGGACGCCAAGATCATCATTTTCAAGGAAGACCCCGAGACGGGGCGCAAGAATGTCATCCCCAGCATGAACGACAAGTGCGCCGGGGGCACGGGAGCGGTGCTGGACAAAATCAACGCCAAGCTCCGCATCCCGCCGGAAGAACTCGCCAACCAGGGTTACGACGGCGTCCGGCTCCACCACGTGGCGGGCAAGTGCGGCGTGTTCGCCGAAACCGACATCAACAGCCTCCAGAAGCAGGGTGTCCCAACCGACGAATTGATGGCCAGCCTGTTCGAGGCCATCGTGGGGCAAAACCTGTCCGTACTCACCCGCGGCCACACGCTGCGTCCCGAGGTTCTCCTGCTTGGTGGTCCCAACACGTTTATCCGGGGCATGCGGGAAGCCTGGCGGGCCAACATCCCGCGACTGTGGGAGGAACGGAACGTTCCCCTCCCCGACGGCGTCGATCCCGCCTCGCTGATCAAGGTGCCCGAGAATTCGCAGTACTTCGGCGCGCTGGGCGCGGTGGAGTTCGGCCTCGAGGACGACCGGGGCGAAAGCGTGTACAAGGGATGGGGAGAACTGGAATACTTCGTGCGTGAAGGCCGAAAGAAGACGCGCGTCGGCGCGCCGCGCGGACTGGTCAACTCGCAGGAAGAACTTGACGCGTTCAAAGAGCGATTCGCCCGCGAGCCCTTCGAACCCCGTCAATTCGAACCGGGCGCCATCGTGGACGCCTTCCTCGGCATCGACGGCGGCTCGACATCCACGAAGGCCGTCCTGCTCGACCAGGACCGGAACGTGCTGGTCAAAGCTTACCAGCTCTCGCAGGGCAACCCGATCGAGGACGCCAAGGATGTCATTCGCCTGCTGGAGGAGCAGGTCGTTTCCTCCGGCGCGCGGCTGAATATCCTCGGCGTGGGCACCACCGGCTACGCCAAGGACGTGCTCAAGGATGTGCTGGGCGCCGACGCCGCGATCGTGGAAACCGTCGCTCACACCGAGTCGGCGCTGCACTACTACGGCGGCGTGGACGTCATCTGCGACGTGGGCGGGCAGGACATCAAGATCATGATCCTGCACGACGGCCACGTCAAGGACTTCAAGCTGAATACGCAGTGCTCGGCGGGCAACGGCTACTTCCTCCAGAGCACGGCGGCGGATTTCGGCATCCCGGTCGAGCGTTACGATGAAGTCGCATTCGAAGCGCGGCACATGCCCAGCTTCGGGTTCGGGTGCGCGGTCTTCCTCCAGTCGGACATCGTGGACTTCCAGCGACAGGGCTGGGAAGCGTCGGAAATCATGGCGGGGCTCGCCGCGGTTCTCCCCAAGAACATCTGGCTGTACGTGGCCCAGATGCCCAACCTTCCCCAGCTTGGCACGCGATTCGTGCTGCAGGGCGGCACGCAGAACAATCTCGCGGCGGTGAAAGCCCAGGTGGATTTCATCGAATCGCGGTTCAAGGGATCGGGCAAGGAACCATCCATCGTCGTGCACGAGCACTGCGGGGAAAGCGGGGCCATCGGCGCCGCCCTGGAAGCCATCCGCCTGTGGGAATCCGGAAAGCGCACATCATTTATCGGTCTCGACATGGTCCAGAATATCACGTACACCTCGACCACGAACGAGGACACACGCTGCTACTTTTGCAAGAACAAGTGCCTCCGGACGTTCATCGATATTCACCTCGTCGGCAATATCGACCTGGAGGACGTGCGCTTTCTCTACAAGCAGGGCCCGCAGGAGCCCCAAACTGCGCGCCTGTACGGGCGTGAGAAAGTCAACGGGAACGGCTTCAAATCGCGTGTGCCCCTGCCCAAGGGCGCAAAGCGGCTCATCGTGGGGAATTCCTGCGAGAAGGGACTGGTGGAGGACGTCAACGACATGCGGCAGATCAAGAAAGAGCTGGACGACATCTGCGCCGACAGTCCCAACCTCGTGGAAATCAGCGCGCGGGAAATATTCGCCACCCATACCTCCCGTTCCGTCGCCGATCCGTTGCCGCGATTCGCGATCCTGGGTAAAACCCGCGCGCGCCGGAAGGCCATGGAGCGCCGGAAGAGCATCCGCATCGGTATCCCCCGCATGATGAACATGTACTCGCTGGCGCCGGTGTTTACCGCCTATTTCGAAAGCCTGGGGATTCCCTTCCGCAACATCGTGTTCTCGGACTTCAGCTCGGAAAAGCTCTACAAGGAAGGCGCGAAGCGCGGCGCCATCGATCCATGCTATCCAAGCAAACTGGGTATCCCCCACGTCCACAACCTGCTCTTCAAAAAGCACAAGCGAACGCCGCTGGACATCATCTTCTTCCCCATGCTCGACGACCTGCCCACCGACATGGTGAACACGGTGGGCTCGCGCGCCTGTCCGACCGTCACCACAACTCCGGAAGCGGTGAAAGCGGCGTTCATCAAGGAAGGCGACCTGTTCGCGGAAAACGGCATCACGTTCTTGGACACCTTCCTCAACATGGGATCGCCGCTGTTGTTCGAGCGGCAGATGTACAACGAGTTTCGCGACGTGCTCGGTCTTTCGCGGAAGGAGAACGCCCGCGCGGTGGCGGCCGGCTTCGAAGCCCTGCGCCGATACCAGCAAAAAATCCGCCGGCAATCTCGCGAGCTCCTCGACCGCCTGGAGCGCGAACACCGCCTGGGCATCGTTCTCCTGGCTCGCCCATACCACAACGACCCGGGCATCAACCACGAAATCCTGTTCGACCTCCAGAAACACGGCTACCCTATCTTCACCCACGACAACCTGCCCCTGGACGAGGACATCCTGGACCGGTTGTTCGGGGAAGAAATCCGGGAAGGCGTCATTTCCCATCCCATGGACATCAGCGACGTGTGGAAGAACTCGTACAGCGAAAACACGAACCGGAAGATCTGGGCGGCGAAGTTCACTGCCCGGCATCCCAACCTGGTAGCGCTGG
>JALUUP010000230.1 GCA_027021285.1 Bacteroidota bacterium
CATCATGGGAGTGCTGTCCGCTTTCATCGTGTTCGGAGGCAAGCAGTTCATCAGTCCGGACTGGACACTCATGCAGGCCATCGGCACAGAACACTGGGTGGAATCCGCCGGTGGAGAGATTCTCGGCTTCTTCATGTTTCTCGTTATTTGCGTGTACATGATATGGGATTCCATGAGAGCAAAAGCATCGGAGTAACAGCGGCGCACGGCTAAGTAAAGGACTCGACCGGGCGCAGACATCGAACTGTGCTCTGACTCACTGACTTCATTTGAAAAGGAGCGGAACATGATTGACGACACGTTCGAGGACGAGGAATACGAAGACGAAAGCGATGAGGCCGAAGTGTCGCGCTTTCAATGCCCGGTCTGCGGCTGGACCATCGACGTCAAGGAGAAAACGGGATACCACGTGCAGGAACTCACCCCGTGGATGATCGCGTGCGGGAGCTGCGGAGCGGAAATCGAACTGGACGACGACAACCTGCCCATTTTGCCACCCTGAGCGTTGTGCTGTTGCACGTCCGCGTTACCTCGGTGCGGAGATGTAATCGTCACCAAGAGGAGTGGTCTTTCATCTATCGGTGCTTCGACCTTGCTTTATGCGGTACAGGTAATTTTCCGCATCTCGCACGGCGATCACTTCCTCCGCTTTCTTTTCCTTCCCCCGCCTGCGGTATGCCGACGATAGCAGCTCCACGATGCTATCCCTGATCGTAATCCGTGTCGCTAAATCCCGTACCTGGAGCCATGCTCTCTGGTTGAAAAACACCTCGAGCCGTGAAATCACCCTCCACGGACGCGCCGTGTCGGCGACAGCGAGTGAAAGCACGTGGCGAAGCCTCGACTGGACGTCTGGGTGGGCGTGGGAGCTGTCCGGAAGATGCGCGCGTTCCCGCGCGCGAGCCAGCGTGAGGGAGACGGTAAGGGAGTCCGGCCACATATCCTTGAGGCGGTATCGGTACATGGGAAGCATACGCACGCGCACGGGCTCCGGTCGGTTGAGCGGGAATCCCGTCTGGGCCAGGGCGTAGATCAGTCCTTGTGCTACGTCGAAGGTCAGGTTGGTGCGCACCAGTTGCAACCCGGCGGCGACCAGGAGTTCGCCGCCCGCGCCGACGGCGAGGTGAAAGTTATCCAGGATGGTCTTCTTGATAAAGAGGGCCTGGTTGTGCGAGCGCTGGACGTCGCCGGCAGGCAATCCTTTGCGCGTTCGCAGGAACTGGAGCGTTTCCACCGCGTTCCGGTAACCGAGAATTTCCAGGATGCCCATCACCTGCGAGAACCCGACTTCCACGTAATAGCGGATGGGTCCCCGGCGCACGAGCGAATCCACCCGGCGCATGAACGCGCGAATCCCACCGGCACGGGCGTTGGCCAGGATGTTGAAATTGGTCGTGTCGGGAAAACCGAGGTCGTAGTACGTGTCGCGGGGAATGGACAAAATCTCTATGATCCCGCTGTCTGGCTGGATGCTCAAGAGGTGGATGGCATCCGCGCGGGCGCTGCGCGACCCCAGGCGGGAATCCACACCCACCAGCAGCACGTTGACAACACGCCCCCGTAATGCGGGCGCGCTGGAGATGCCCCGGAGTTGGCTCTGCACGATGGAATCGCCCCGGCGCAACCTGCGCATGTGCTCCTGCCAGGGTAGCGAATCGAACCGCGCCCAGACGACCGTGTCGATGGCGTGAAAGGCTGAATCGTCCTCGGGGGAAATGGTCTCCGCTTCACGCCGGACCCGTTCCGCTTTCTCTTCCAGGTCCGCTTCGCGCAGCGCGTAATAGAGATCGTTTGTCACGCTTTCCGCTTCCACGAGGACGACGCGGGCGGTTTCCAGCGGCGATGGAACGGCGGTGAATATCGAGGAAATAAACCACCATGTCAAGACGAAAGCAACGCTGTGAAAAACAAACCGAGCGAATCGGCGCGGCTTGTTTTTCTTGTCCACGGAATCAGGTTCCGGTTTTTCCGTGTTGCGCGACATAATCTCCCAATATCATCGTATCATGAAATATTTCGCCTCGGGGTGATGCACGACCAGTGCCGTGACGCTCTGCTCGGGAACGAGCTGCAATTCATCCGTAAGTGAAACCCCTATTCGCTCCGGGCGAAGAAGGGCAAAGAGCTTTCGCTGGTCTTCAAGGTTCGGGCAGGCCGGGTACCCGAACGAGTAGCGCGATCCGCGGTAACCCTGTGAAAACAGCTTTCGCATATCGGAAGCGTCTTCGCCCGCGATCCCGAGCTCCTTTCGCATAACCGCGTGCTGGCGCTCTGCCAGGGCTTCAGCGCTTTCCACGCTCAGGCCATGGTAGAACAGGTAGTCCTGGTAGCGATCGTCCGCGAACAACTCCCGCGCATGTTTCGATGCGACAGGGCCCATCGTGACCGTGAACGCTCCCAGCACGTCGAAATCGCCGCTTTCCACCGGCCGGAAGAAATCGGCGATACACAACCGGCGCCCGTCCGGCTGCCGCGGGAACCGGAAGCGAAACCATTCCATGAGTGAACCCTTGTCGAAATCGGGCCAGACGTTCATCACGTTTTCTTCCGTCAGCAAAGAAGGACGATAGACGATAAGTTCGTCCCCGC